>JAAEZN010000017.1 GCA_018222835.1 Algicola sp.
ATCGTGGTGTTCGGCCAATGGGCGATTGGTTGATATCTATTACCTTATCAATATATTTTAACCCTGTAATTTTCTTGTAGGGCATTGGTTTTTTAACACCATTAAAATAATGGGCGTTCATAATGGGGTAGAGAGTTTCGTTCACCAAGGTGGATTTGCCACTTCCCGATACCCCGGTTACTCCAATTAATTTGCCTAAAGGAAAATCAACAGTTACATTTTTTAGATTATTGCCCGTACAACCAGATAGTGTTATTTTTTTACCAGTTCCTTTTCGGCGTTTTTCCGGTACTGGAATTTCCATTTCGCCTGTTATGTATTGGGCTGTTATGGTATTATGGCCCAACATTTCTTTTGGGCTTCCTTCGGAAATGATTTCCCCGCCATGCTTGCCGGCTTTTGGACCGATATCGATGACATGATCGGCGCATTCTATCATATCGCGGTCGTGCTCCACTACAATAACAGAATTTCCAATATCTCGAAGCGCTTCAAGAGAGTGGATCAACCGTTCGTTGTCCCTTTGGTGGAGTCCTATGCTGGGTTCGTCCAAAATATAGAGTACGCCCACTAGTTGGGAACCAATTTGTGTGGCCAATCGAATCCGTTGTGCCTCGCCGCCCGAAAGGGATTTGGAACTTCGGTTCAAGGAGAGGTAATCCAATCCTACATCTAACAAAAACCCTACACGGGCATTGATTTCTTTGATGATTTCTTCAGCTATTTTTTTTTGATTGCCCTGCAAGGTATCCTCCAAATTTTTGAAGAAATCCGCCAGTTCGGCAATATCCAGATGGGCGAGCTCTGCAATATTCTTGCCATCGACTTTAAAATACAGTGATTCCTTTCGTAAACGTGAACCTATACAGCTTGGGCATTCCACCTTGTCCATATACTCCTTTGCCCATCGTTTGATTGAAGTAGAGTTGGCTTCTTCGTACTGGGTCTTGATAAAGTTGGAGATGCCTTCGTAATCGATTTTATACTGCCGTTTTACGCCCAAATTTTTGGAATCTACCTCGAAACTTTCCTCGCCACCGCTCAAAATAACGTCCATGGCCTCTTCTGGGATTTTTTCTATTGGATCCGATAATTCAAAATTATAGCGTTGTGCAATAGTCTCCAATTGTTTAAAAGCCCATGACTTTTTGTATTCGCCCAAAGGTGCAAGGCCACCCGATTTAATAGATAGTTTTCTGTTGGGAATAATCTTATCCACATTCACTTGGAACACATGTCCCAGTCCACTGCATTCAGGGCACATGCCTTTTGGTGAATTAAAGGAAAATGTATTCGGTTCGGGGGTGGGATAAGAAATGCCGGATGTTGGACACATTAAATCCCTGCTGAAGTATCGTGGAATAGTTTCCCCTTCCTCCAGAATCATAAGTACATTGTCTCCGCTGTACATGGCCGTGTTGATGGTTTCGCTCAAGCGTTTATGAAAATCTTCGCTATTGCTCACTTTTAAGCGGTCGATTACAATTTCTATATCGTGGGTCTTATAACGATCAACCTTCATGCCTTTGGTAATATCGATAATCTCGCCATCGACCCGGACCTTCACAAAACCTTGCTTTGCAATCTGTTCAAAAAGCTCGCGGTAATGTCCTTTTCTCGATTTGATCACGGGAGCCAAAACATTGATCTTTTTTTCTTGGTACGACTCAATGATCAAATCTTTGATTTGTTCATCGCTGTAGCTTACCATTTTCTCACCAGTATTATAGCTATAGGCATCTCCTGCCCTTGCAAAAAGCAGGCGCAGAAAATCGTACACCTCTGTAATGGTGCCCACAGTGGAACGCGGGGATTTGGAGGTTGTTTTTTGCTCAATTGCGATAACAGGGGAGAGCCCATCGATTTTATCTACATCAGGACGTTCCAATCCACCTAAAAATTGCCGGGCGTAGGCCGAAAAGGTTTCAATGTACCTACGTTGACCTTCTGCATAAATGGTATCGAAGGCCAAAGAGGATTTTCCACTGCCCGAAAGTCCAGTGATCACGACCAGTTTTTCACGGGGAATGGTAACATCAATATTCTTTAGGTTATGGACCCTTGCACCCTTAACCTCAATATGTTCTTCGTAATTGACCATAAATTATAGCAAACTTCAAAAGTAGCGATTTGAGATGTAAAAAGGAAGTGGCCTTTTGGTTTCGTTTTTGTTAATTGTTGGATTATTTTTACACTGTTCAATATCACCTCGAGCGCAGTCGATAGGTGCTTTATGGTTTAGTGACGGGTCTCAGCTGCGCTCGACCTGACAAAAAAAGAATTTAAAATGAAATTATTAGGTATAGGCTCAAGAATCGACCACCCAGAATACGGAAAAGGTGTGGTCACTAATGTATCGTCCAAACATTATTGGGTGACTTTTTTGGAAAATGGATTGGAAACTATTGATCTTGATTCCGATTTCGAAGTTATCGAAGCTGTAGAGGACGAAGTGGACAGTGTTAGTTTTTTTGATGTGGAGCGTTCCCTGGTGAAGATATTGGAGAAATGGAGCGATACGCATGAAAAAGTGGCCATGGCCGATAAATGGAAAGGTGGAAAACTGGTTTTGGAACCCGGAGACTCTACTGCCAATAAGGAAATGCCCATTGATACTTTTTTCCATAAAATTGTGATGGTACGTGACCGGATCCGTGTAATGGAGCAAAAAATAAACAGTAGCAAAAACTTGGACGACCAAGAAAAAGTGGATCTACAGCAGTACATTACCCGAATTTATGGCAGTTTGACCAGCTTTAATGTGCTGTTCAAGGCCAAAAGCGACCATTTTGTAGGGGAGAAGAGTAAGGGGTGATTAAACCGCTTCTTTCTTCTCGCTCAAATACTTCCAATAGCGCTTGGGTACATGTTGTGTATGTAATTTAGGGTTGATGCGTGAGGCAATGTTGGTGCTTTTAAAATAATCGTTCCACAGCGTTTGGTATTCATATTCCTCTGTAGCAAATGCATCACTTTTAATTGTTTTGTTATGATGGATGTCCTTCAAGTTCAGGGATACCATTTCCACATGGTCCAAATCGTAATAGATGCCATACTTGCGTTTCACATCGTAAATCAACCATTTTTGGTCTGCATAGCGATCACGAAAATGTTTGGAAATTAGGGGCAAAACATCAAAATCGGGTTCAATGTTGGCAAAGTAAATCTCGTCCTTGGTCAATTGGAACCGAACAAAAGCTTCCATCCGATGTTTTTCGCGCCCCACTTTTTTTGCCAATTGCGCAATATGCAACACTATCGGGTCAGAATAGTCTAGATACTTACCATTTTTGGTGCGCATCAATTTTTGGATGTAGGTGTAGAGCATAAGTTCCATCCCTTCGGTCTCGCTCAAAAAAGCGAAATAGACATTGGAAATGGCATTATGACTTTTGTTGCGGATACCGTTCCAAACACGTTTGGCTTTTTCCACATGGGTAAAAACGGTTTCTGTATCAGAAAACAATCCGCTTTGGGTTTGACTGTTCTTTTGAATGTCGGTTACATTTAATTTTTCGTCAAAGGCGACGAAAACGGCGGTCAAGAATCCGTTAAAGCTACCGTCGTAAACTAAGGTTGTTGAAGTATTCATAATACCTGCTTTTTGTTTCGATGTCATTTAGAAGGAGTTTATGAATGAGAAATCTAGATTTCTTGTATGTGCTCAAAATGACATAATTGTGAATCGTTTATTGCTAATTGAACAACGACAATTGCGTACTGTATTGATTCCTAAATTTCCCTTTGGAATTTTGAAGAACCATTCCTTTGATTTTATCCGCATCCAAATCGCGGCGCTCCCAATGGCGGGAATCGCACACCATAAAATATTGGGCACGGTTGAGGGCCACTCCTATCTTTTTGAGATGGTCCCAGTTCAATTTTCTAAATTTTCTAGCTTTCATAATTTTGTCCACGGACTGCATTCCAATACCGGGGATTCTGGCCAAAAGTCGTTTGTCGGCCGTATTCACATCTACAGGGAAATAATGCAGGTTGCGCAAAGCCCAAGATAGCTTTGGATCTACATCCATGTCCAGGTTCGGGTGTTGTTTATTTAAAATTTCACCAATGGAAAAGCCATAAAAGCGCAATAACCAATCTGTTTGGTACAATCTGTTTTCCCGTAACATGGGCACTTGGGAACCAATGGCGGGCAAGCGGGAATCGTGGGTTACGGGAACGTAGCCGGAATAATACACACGTTTCATGTTGTACGTTTTGTAATAGTATGTTGCTGAGTACATTATATCCTTGTCCGATTCTCCGGATGCTCCTACGATCATTTGTGTGCTTTGGCCTGCCGGCGCATACTTTGGTGTACTTTTTATAATCTTCTGTTCGGATTTATACCGAACAATCTCATTTTTCACCTTTTCCATAGGTTTGGTAAAATCTTCATGTTTTTTGTCCGGTGCTAATAATTTTAATCCTGAGATGGTGGGAACCTCGATATTTACGGAAAGTCGGTCGGCATACAATCCAGCTTCATACATCAATTCATCACTTGCCCCGGGAATGGATTTTAAATGGATATAGCCGTTGAAATTTTCTTCTTCGCGCAGTTTTTTGGCAACAGCTACCAAACGTTCCATGGTGTGGTCGGGGCTTTTAAAAATACCGGAACTCAAAAAAAGACCTTCGATATAGTTTCTTCGATAAAAATTGATGGTAAGATCAACCACTTCCTGCACTTTGAAAGCGGCCCTGGGAACATCGTTGGATTTACGGGTCACACAATAGGCACAATCAAAAATGCAGTGGTTGGTAAGCAAAATCTTTAATAAAGAGACACAACGGCCGTCCGCGGTATAACTATGGCATATTCCCATTTTGGAAGCGTTTCCCAATCCTTTGGTTTTATTGGTCCGGTCGCTGCCACTGCTTGCGCATGAGACATCGTATTTGGCGGCATCGGCCAATATGTTCAGTTTTTCTCGTATCCGTTCAAAATTCATAACATGGAAATATTCCAATCAAAAATATGGAAATAATCCAATAAATGGAAATAATCCATAAAAGTTTTTGGAAATATTCCAAAATAACTATATTTGAGAATGGATTGTCATCCCGAGCAAAGTAGATCGATAATTGATTTTGTGAATTATTTTGTGTTTCGATTTTGCTCGACATGACATTATCGACATGATGATGGAAAATGAAATAACCCTAAAACGATTTACCGATATCCGCAGGGAACTTGGTTACACCCAAACTGAATTTGCCAATTTGTTGGGCGTTAAAAATACTACCGCGGATATTGAGCGGGGAAGAACCAAACTTTCGGGAAAGGTGGTCACCGAGCTCTTAAAACAATTTAAGATCAACCCTTTGTGGTTGTTCGGAGAAAGCGACCAAAAACATTTGGACACTTCCAAAACCAGTGTGATTCCAAAAGTAGTTACTGTGGATAATAGTGAAAACGATAACATGGTTATGGTAAATGCCAAGGCTGCTGCGGGTTATCCACAGAACATTTCGGACACTAGTTGGTACCGACAATTGCCCGCTTTTGATATGCCAATTCCCGAGTTCAGAAATGCCACGTATCGGGGTTTCCAGGTCGAAGGGGATAGTATGCTGCCCAATTTAAGGCCAAACGATTGGGTTTTGGCGCGTGCCATTGAACATATAGACCATGTGAGTCCCAATAAAATGTACGTAGTAGTATTGCAGGATTCCGTGATGGTCAAGAAAATAGAACGAAAACCTAACTCCAATAATATCACTCTGGTTTCTCTGAACGAGACCTACCCGCCTTACGAGATCAAACCCTTTCAAATCCAAGAAATATGGGAAGTGAGCAGTAAACTGACCTTTAATGTGGATGCTACAACCGAAACAGGGTTGCTAAAGCAATTGCAACAATCCATGGATGAGCTAAAAAGACAAATAGCCAAGTAATTATAAGGCAAAGAATTTGTTTTTAATGGCACTTGCCATTCTATTGGCTGCACTTGGATTTAAACGGAACCAAAGCTCAGGTTCAAAAATTTCGAGTTCGGCCAAGGCCCAGTTGCCATCATTGTTCTTGAAAATATCCACCCTGGCATAAACGGGAAGTTCCGGTGCCGCCTTCACCACGTTTTTAGCAAATACTATTTGTTCCGCACTTGGTGAATAGTTATGCACTGAACCCCCAAAATCATCCTGGACCCTAAAATCGCCAGTTTTAGCAATTTTGAGCACCGCATGGGTGAATTCGCCATTAAAAAGCATCAAGGAAATCTCACCCTCGGAAACAATGTTGTGCTGAAACTCTTGTAGTATCATGGTTTCGTTGGCAATCAACTTTTGAAAAGTATCTTCGTATTGTAAAACTTCACTTTGCTGGATTTTGTACGTATGGCGTGCAGCAGCTGAAACACAAGGTTTTAAAATATAAGCATTGGCCGTAAAACCATTTTCTGTTGTTGCTTTTGCAAGGGTACCTTCTAACGTTATTTCCGAACCTTTTTCCACAAAAAGCGTTTTTGGTATCGTTACTCCATTATTGGACAAGTCTTGCAAATAATGTTTGTCGATGTTCCAGTGGATCAGGTTTTTAGAGTTTATAAATTTTGTTTGTTTGGATGCTTTTTTCAGCCACTCGGAAAACTCTGCGAAACGGTTAAAATAATCCCATGTAGTTCTGAAAAGGGCATATTTAGTTTCAGACCAGTCAAAATCCGGATCGTCCCAAGGTTTTCGAATCACGTTTAAACCCTCACTTTTTATAGCTTCCAAAACTAATTGGTCTTCCAGCAGCACATTCTCTATGTAAGGCGTCTTTTGTTTTGGGGCCACATACCGGTGGTCCGTCAACACTACAATATCAAATTCCATTCAAAAACGCTTAATAACCTACCGCTGTATCGTCACCACGCTTATCGGCTCCACCTTCCAATTTTCCATCTGGGAGAACCCGAATCGCATCTACCTTACCAATAATTGGCGTACGCTCTTCATTTATAATGTATCCTTTGGATTTTAATTCTGTTTTGAGCTCCTCGGAGAATCCCTCGGGTTCAAAAATCACCATATCGGGCAACCATTGGTGGTGAAAGCGTGGTGCATTTACTGCTTCTTGCATGCTCAAGTTAAACTCGTGCACATTAAGAATGGTTTGTGCTACTGCAGTAATAATGGTTGAGCCTCCTGGAGTGCCCACGACCATATAAAGCTGGCCTTCTTTCTCTACAATGGTGGGCGTCATACTGCTTAACATGCGTTTTTCTGGAGCAATGCTGTTGGCCTCGGCACCAATTAGTCCAAACATGTTGGGTACGCCGGGCTTGGAGCTAAAATCGTCCATTTCGTTGTTCAGAAAGATGCCTACATCTTCACAAAATAGCTTGGAGCCGTAGCCTCCATTTAGGGTAGAAGTGACAGAAACAGCGTTACCTTCACTGTCCACAATAGAAAAGTGTGTGGTCTGCTCACTTTCTATGATCTCAACTTCACCATGGCTCACATCTGATGAGAGTGTTGCCTTATCAAAAGAGAAATCCGACATTCTTTCTTGAAGATATTTATCGTTCAACAACATGTCGTATGGAATATCCACAAAATCGGGATCACCCAAAAAGTAGTTTCTATCTGCATAGGCCCTACGAGAAGCCTCGGTGAACAATTGAATGGTTTTTGCGGAATTGTGCCCATATTTTGCTAAATCGTAAGGCTCCATCATTTTAAACATTTGATTGATCGTGACCCCTCCACTGCTTGGTGGACTCATGGAAATGATTTTTACTCCTTTATAATCAAAAACAACAGGGTCTCTCCAAACTGCTTCATATTTGGCAAGATCTTCTTCGGTGATCCAACCGCCATTTTCTTGTACAAAAGTGGCCAATGATTTGGCAACTTCTCCTTTGTAAAAGCCATCCCGGCCTTCTTTCATAATTTTTTGAAGTGTTTTGGCGTATGCCGGATATTTTATGGTGTCGCCAGCTGCAAATGGTGTAGCAAACTTGGAGCTGTCTCCGTTGGCCTCGATAAATTGTTCCCGATAACCTTCCAATCGACTAGCTTGTTTATTAGTTACCACAACACCTTGGTTGGCGAGTTGAATTATGGGTTCTATGATTTCGTTTAGCGGTAATTTCCCAAATTTTTTATGTACCTCTAGAACACCTGCCACTGTTCCGGGAACTCCAATGGCAGTTCCGCCAAAAGTGCTCAGACCGGGAATTACATTGCCCAAAGAATCCAAGTACATGTCCTTGTGCGCGGCAAGCGGAGCTTTTTCCCTATAATCGATACCGCCGACTTCTCCATTGTTTTTACGGTAAACCATAAACCCGCCCCCTCCAACACTACCGGCAAAAGGGTAGGCGATTACCAAGGTAAGTTCTGTAGCGACCATGGCATCAAAGGCATTTCCACCTTTTTTCATAATGTCAACGGCCAATTGCGAAGCCTCCTTACGGGCAGAGACTACCATAGCTTTTTCGGCAACCAGTCCAGTTGGACTTGCAGGTTTGGGCTGTTGTTTACAATGAATAAAGAGGATAAGGGGCAGAAGGAGTATTAGTCTTCGCATAGGGAATTAAATTTTAATTTGGAAAAGGTAATCAATTCTTCAAAAAAAGTATTGAATTCATTTTCGAATTCAATATAGTGGTCTTGAAGGTCTATAATGGCAAAATTCATTTTGGATTTGTTCTTGGTGCGTCGGTTCATTCCATTGAGTACACGTTCGATACCTTCCAAATTCGAATAACTGAGCAACCAATTGTCCGAGATCATGTAGGGCATCATCCGTTTGGTGGCAATGGGCAAGATATGGTAATTGTCGCCAAGCAAATCATAAAAATTCTCGACATAATCCGTTAGAGGGGTGTTGGAATAATTGCTCCAATTTTTGGCCAAAAAATGATCGTAATAAATATCAACAATGACCCTACTGTAGTGATGATAGTTTTTATGAAGCCTTTTGCTACTTTGTTTCGCAATGGGGTGGGCATCAGTAAAGGTATCTATTTCTCTATGCAAAAGAATCCCCTTTTGAATTCTGTTGGGAAAGTGTTTGAACTTATTGCCACGGATATGATCGGCAAAAAAATTGCCCAAAGTAATTTCTGGATCATCAAAAGAGAGGTAGATATGCGCTAAGAAGTTCATCGGGGCAAATTCCTTTTCTGTCGAAATTTACAAATTCAAAACATGGAATCGAATATGCCCGACTATATTTGCAAAAACTTTTTTAACAATTATGACACTAATCAAATCAATTTCGGGAATACGAGGAACCATTGGGGGAAATACAAACGATAACTTAACTCCGGTAGATGCGGTTAAATTTGCCGCAGCATATGGCACCTGGTTAAGATCGTATGCCAATAAGGAACATTTGAAGGTTGTAATTGGCAGGGATGCCAGATTATCCGGGGAAATGATTCAGAACTTGGTGGTTTCAACCTTAATAGGGCTGGGAATTGATGTTGTTGATTTGGGATTGTCCACCACACCCACGGTAGAGATTGCAGTTCCCTTGGAAAAAGCGGACGGTGGTATTATTTTAACTGCAAGCCACAACCCAAAACAATGGAACGCCCTTAAATTGTTGAATGAAAAGGGTGAGTTTTTGGATGCGGAACAGGGAGCAAAGATTTTAGATCTTGCTGAAAGGGAGGACTTTGAATTCGCCGAGGTGGATGATTTGGGCGAGATCACTAAAAACGACTCTTATATAGATATACATATTGATGAAGTTTTGGAGCTACCCTTGGTAGATGCCGACACCATAAAAAAAGCTGGCTTTAAGGTTGTTGTCGATGGTGTTAACTCAACGGGCGGTATTGCCATTCCAAAGTTGTTGGAAGAGTTGGGTGTTGAAGTGGTAAGACTTTATTGCGACCCAACGGGACACTTTCCGCACAACCCGGAACCTTTAAAAGAGCATTTGGGGGACATCTGTAAAAAAGTGGTAGAGGAAAAAGCCGATTTTGGTATTGTTGTAGATCCCGATGTGGACCGTTTGGCTTTTATCAGTAACGACGGAGAGATGTTCGGGGAAGAATATACTTTAGTGGCCTGTGCCGACTATGTGCTTTCCAAAACAAAGGGGAACACAGTCTCCAACTTGTCATCTTCGCGTGCTTTGCGAGATGTTACCCAAAAACATGGGGGTACATACGAAGCGGCGGCAGTAGGAGAAGTGAATGTAGTAGCCAAAATGAAAGCCAACAACGCCATTATTGGTGGTGAGGGCAATGGAGGCATTATTTATCCGGAAAGTCATTATGGTCGTGATGCCTTGGTCGGTACTGCTTTGTTTTTAATGTTAATGTCGGAGAGGGGAGGAACCGTTGCCGAGTTAAGAGCGAGCTACCCTAGCTACTTTATGAGCAAGAAAAAAATACAATTGACCCCGGATTTGGACGTGGATGCCCTTTTAGACGCCATGTACAATAAATATAAAGATGAAGAAGTATCCACTATTGATGGGGTAAAGATCGATTTTCCTGAAAATTGGGTACACCTAAGAAAATCCAACACCGAGCCCATAATTCGAATTTATACCGAAGCAAAATCCCAAGAGGAGGCCGATAATTTGGCAGACCGGATTATTTCGGAAATCAAGGAGATAGCAGGGATTTAGAGAATTACTTTTTGCCGTATGCTACTAAAGGTTTAATTGTGAATGCATAAAACAATATTTGAAATAACTAAAATGGACTGTCCTTCGGAGGAAAACTTGATCCGAATGAAGTTGGACGGAATTTCAAGTATTGCGAATTTAGACTTTGACATCCCTAATCGAAAATTGACAGTTTTTCATAAAGGAGATGTTGATCAGATCGAAAAGTCGGTTCTAGAGTTGAATTTGGGCGGAAAAAAAATATCGACCGGGCCTACAGATCAGGTTGAATTCAATGAAACTTCTGACCAGAAAAAGCTACTTTGGACAGTACTCGGGATAAATTTTGCATTTTTTCTAATTGAAATCACAACAGGATTTATTTCGCGATCAATGGGGCTTGTTGCTGATAGTCTGGATATGCTTGCGGACTCATTCGTTTACGGGATTAGTCTTTTTGCAGTTGGGGGAACGTTCGCTAGAAAAAAAGGCATAGCCAAGATTGCCGGATATTTTCAAATTATTCTTGCGCTTATAGGATTTATTGAGGTTTTGAGGAGGTTTTTTGCAGTAGAGAAACTGCCAGACTTCTCAATAATGATCATTGTTTCCGTTTTTGCCCTTATTGCAAATGGAATCTGTCTTTATATTTTACAGAAGTCAAAAAGCAAACAAGAAATCCATATGAAGGCCAGTATGATCTTTACTTCGAATGATGTGATAATCAATCTTGGGGTAATCGCCGCTGGATTATTGGTGAATTGGTTGAACTCAAGCAAACCTGATTTGATCGTTGGGACCATTGTTTTTATTCTGGTAGTTCAGGGAGCGTTCAGAATTTTGAAGTTGAGCAAGTGAGTTCGCTGTTTATTAAAAAGCAGTTTACGGAAGCCTCTTTGGAACTTTGTCCTTGTGTTTCCAGCGTTTGTGCGTCCAGAAATAATATTCGGGAGCTTCTCTAATGGATTTTTCCGTTTCCCGCAAAAAGGCATCGGTGATCTTGTAATCCTCAACTACCGTCGGGTCATCAAAAAGTATTTTGAAGGTGCCTTGATAGTAGCCCCTTTTTAGTTTTTGAACCTTAAGATAGACGGGGACAATATTGTTTGTTTTACAAATTTCTTCACCCCCCACATGGGCAGGAACTGTGATGCCCATAAATTCTGTCCAGTATTTGGCTCGGCTTACCATAGGGGATTGATCGCTGATAATGCCCACCATAATCAATTTTTTGCTATCGCTGGCCATTTTCAATATTTTGCGGGATTCTCTCGTTGATATCAACTGCGTATTAAATTTACTGCGTATATCCCGAATCATTTTATCAAAATACTTGTTCTGTATCTTTTGATAAATACCGTACCCTTTGGATTTAACCTGAAGGTTTAAAGACAGTACCCATTCCCAACTTGCATAATGGGGGAGCATCAGCATGGTATTGATGCCTTTATCTTCCAAATTATGAAGCATCTCAATATTGGTTACGGTAAACCGTTCTTGAATCTCTTTTTTGCTGATGCCCATGGTTTTTATCATCTCCAGGAACATGTCGCACATATGTTTGTAAAACTTTTTTTCTATGGCCAGCCGTTCTTCCGTTGATTTTTCAGGAAAAACAAGCGCCAAGTTGTTGCGGACCACTTTTTTTCGATACCCTATTACATGATAGAGTAGAGCGTACACACCATCAGAAATAAAATAAATGATCTTAAAGGGAAGTCTGGAAATCAACCAGAGCAAAGGATAAACAAGGATATAAACTACCAGCTGCATAGACTATTCTTGTCTGCAAATATAATTATATTTGAACCCAAACCTTTGTTTACATGCTCAATTTACATATTGCGACCATTGTTATAATGGCAGCCAATGTTTTGGTATCTCTCCGTGGATTCAATAGCACGGCTTTTTTTGACCGATATAAGTTCAGTATCAGTGCTATTCAGACAGGACAAAAAGAAAGAATGGTCTCTTCCGGATTTCTGCATGTGGATATTTCCCACTTGTTCCTGAATATGTTTACCCTGTATTTTTTTGCCCCGGTGGTAATCGGCTGGTTGGGGTCGGGCAAATTCTTGATCATTTATTTTGTGAGTTTGGTGGCCGGTAGCCTCTTGGCTTTGTTTTTTCATAAAAATGAACCGTTTTATAGTGCAGTTGGTGCCAGTGGGGCTGTAATGGGCGTTTTGTATGCGGCCATTCTCCTTAATCCGGATATGCAATTGGGCATTATGTTCATCCCTATACCTTTACCGGCCTATGTATTGGGTATAGCATATCTGTTGTATTCCATTTATGGAATGAAAAGCAGGCATGGCAATATTGGGCATACTGCCCACTTTGGAGGTGCCGTGGGAGGCTATGCGACCACTCTGCTGTTTAGGCCAGAGCTTTTTGTAACGGATACATTGATCGTAATACTATTGGCCATCCCCATTATTATCCTTTTTGTATTGGAAAAAATGGGTAAAATATGAGTGCAAAAAAAAGCCCGGAACAATCCGGGCTTTTTTGTTTGTTAATTTATCTTAGTTGAGTAGTTCCGCTACTTTTTCTTCCAAAGCCGGACCTCTTAGGTCTCTTGCTACGATTACCCCTTTATCATCCAATAAGAATGCTGCCGGGATTGCATTAATGTTGTACAAACGTGCTATTGGGTCTTGAAAACGCTGTAGGTTGGAAATATGGTTCCACTCCAAACCGTCGGACTCGATTGCCTTGTTCCAGTGGTCGGCATTGTTGTCCAAGGACACTCCTAAAACATCAAAACCTTTTTCGCGGTACTTTTTGTAAACTGCTACAATATTCGGGTTTTCTGCTCTACAAGGTCTGCACCATGCTGCCCAAAAATCGACCAAAGTAAGTTTGGCGTTGCTGGTTACATCGTTAAGTGCCAATAAATCACCGGATGGAGTAGGGGCCGAAAAATTCGGGGCTACAGCACCAATTTGAGTGGATTTTAAACTCTCGAGCTGCTCTGCAATCTGCTTTCCGGGCTCAGTTGCTTTCATTTCTGGAGACAACGCATCGAACATGGAACGGATTTCCTCTACAGGCAATATTTTAGTGGCCAGTAGGTTTCCGATGATCAAAACGGAGACATAAGCGTTAGGGTGTTCTTTGGCGTATGTGGTGTTGAAGTTTTTTGCATCTTCTTGAAATTCTATAAACTCTTCGCGCAGGGCAGTTACGGTAGCCGTGTCCTTTTGTTGAGCGGCTACTCGCATATCGTCCTGCATAGATCTGGCACGTTGTGATAGTTTACGGGTTGACGTTAAAAAGTCCATGAACATATCATTTTGCTCTGTACCTTTTATTTGTGCTTGATCAATACTGTCTTTTTGGAATTTTACCTCGATTGATCCGTTTTCGACGATCACAGGAACATTGCCACGAAGTTGGTCAACAAAAATGTAGTGCATCTTTGGTTCGACCTGGTTTCCGCTAAAGCTGAACAAACCATTTTCAACGGTGGTCGTATCAATATCTACCAATTGATTGATGGAGTCTGTTGTTTTTAAGAATATTTGCGTGCCATTTTCGGGCTCGCCAGTAATAGTACCGCTCAATGTGTATCCTTTTGGCTCGGAATTACAAGCTGTTAAAAACAGCACCCCTAAGGACAATACAAGTAGTTTCTTCATTTCAAAAATGTTTAAGCTGCTAAGGTATTCAATGTTTATGGCATAAAAAAACCCTTGGCCTATTGTCTAGTTCCAAGGGTTTTAAATATGTGTTAATTTTATTAGAATTGGTAACGGATACCAAGGGCTATGTCAAAATCAAAATCGTTATCAAAGCCATCATAGCCTACAAGGCCGACCTCCGGTCTAAAGTCCAATGACAATAATAATGGGATATCAAAATCATATTCGATACCGATATTACCTGCGGCAAAAATAAACACGCCATCATTGTCATCATTAAAATCGATGTCCGGATGGTCAAAATCTACACTTCCCAATCCTCCACCAACACCGTAGTACCAATTAAAATTTCCATCAAGCGGACGAACCCATTGGTAAACGGCTGTTAGTTTAAAAGCATCAAAATACCTACTGTCCCTCCAGCCAAGGTCGAATTCGGCACGATTGCTTTGTCCAATAGACTTTTGATAGGAAATTTCAGCTCCGAATCCGTCGCTGTCGCCCAATCTCAATCCTAGGGCATGTTCGGATATGCTTTGTGCACTTAAGCTAGCTGTTGCGAATAACATAATAGCTGCAAATAATTTGGTAATCTTCATGAGTTTCTCTTTTAAGTTAAAAATTAGAGATAGTTTTGTGTTAGATTTACGTTTCAAAAACCATTTTAGTTCCCAAAAAGTATTCCAAATTGGATAAATATTTGTTAAAAGACCTTTCTCAAAGCTTGAAAGGCGAGTTGTTGTTCGATGATTTGAGCAAAGCACTGTATGCTACCGATGCCTCTGTATATCGCATATTGCCCTTGGCCGTAGCCTATCCTAAAAATACAGATGATATAAAAATATTGGTCGATTTTGCCAATAAAAATAGAGTGGGTCTAATACCTCGAACAGCTGGAACATCCTTGGCAGGACAATGCGTGGGTCCCGGTATTGTAGTGGATGTGAGCCGATATCTCACCAAGATTGTAAGCTTGGACAAGGACAAACGGCAGGTTACGGTACAACCAGGTGTGGTTCGTGACGAATTGAACCAATATTTAAAGCCGTTCGGTCTATTTTTTGGACCAAATACATCAACATCCAACCGATGCATGATAGGGGGGATGGTAGGTAACAACTCTTCAGGAACGACCTCGATCCAGTATGGAGTAACAAGGGATAAGATAGTGGCCATGCAATGTATTTTGTCCGATGGCAGCGATGCTTATTTTTCCAATTTGACCAAAAAGGAATTCGAAGAAAGGAAGCAAAAGGACTCTCTTGAAGGAAAGATCTATCATAAACTATATGAGGAGCTTTCCAATCCAGACATTCAGAGCAATATTAATGCTGAATTCCCAAAGCCAAGTATCCATAGAAGGAATACAGGCTATGCAGTGGACGAATTGCTCAAAAACAACATTTTTGGCGCGGACCAAGGGGAATTTAATTTGTGTAAATTATTATCTGGAAGTGAAGGTACACTAGCTTTTACCACCGAAGTCACTCTTCAATTGGATGAAATGCCGCCCCAATTTTCGGCGATGGTGGCCACACATTATAAAACCTTGGAAGATTGTTTGGCAGATGTGGCACCAGTGATGGAACACAAGCTTCATTTGTGCGAGATGATGGATAAGGTGATTCTGGACTGTACAAAAAACAATAGGGCACAATTGGTCAATCGTTTTTTTGTAGAAGGAGACCCGGCCGGAATTTTAATGTTGGAGGTCAAGGCGGATAACAAGAAGGATTTGGATGATCAACTGGACAGTTTATTACGGACCATAGAGAAGTCTGGATTAAGCTATGCCAGTCCTGTTCTTTATGGAGACGATATCAACAAAGCCATTGAACTGCGCAAAGCAGGACTAGGTCTTTTGGGAAATATGGTGGGTGACAAGAAAGCCGTGGCCTGTATTGAGGATACTGCCGTGGCATTGGAAGATTTAAAGGATTTTATCGGGGAGTTCACCCAGATTATGAAAGGCTACGACCAGAGTGCGGTGTACTATGCTCACGCTGGCGCCGGTGAACTACATTTACGCCCAATTCTCAATTTAAAAAAATCCGAAGATGTAGTGCTGTTCCGTAGCATAACCACCGATGTGGCAAAGCTTACCAAAAAGTATCAGGGCAGTTTTAGCGGGGAGCATGGAGATGGTATTGTCCGGGCGGAGTTTATTCCATTAATGATCGGGGAGGCCAATTACCAATTATTAAAAAGGGTGAAGAGTTTGTTTGATCCCAATGGTATTTTGAATCCCGGAAAAATTGTTGATGCCTACGCTATGGACGAGTCTTTACGGTATGAAGTGGACCGTGAGGAACCCGATGTGAAAACAATAATGGACTTTTCGGATAGCGAGGGTATTTTAAAGGCTGCTGAGAAATGTAATGGTAGTGGTGACTGCAGAAAAAGTCACCACATGAGCGGAGGTATGTGCCCAAGTTACCAAGCTACAAAAAACGAGAGGGATACAACCCGTGGAAGAGCCAATGCTTTACGCGAGTTTTTGACCAATTCCGAAAAAGTCAATCGTTTTGATCATAAGGAACTTAAAAGTGCATTCGACCTGTGCTTAAGTTGTAAGGCTTGCGCCAGTGAATGTCCCAGTAATGTGGATGTAGCCGCACTAAAGGCCGAGTTCCTGTATAACTATCAAGAAGCCAATGGATATTCTCTGCGGAGCAAGTTGTTTGCCCATAACACTCGATTGAACGCATTGGGAAGTAAAGCGCCAGGCATTACCAATTGGATGTATAAATCCAAATCTGTAGGTGGATTGCTAAAAAAAGTATCGGGAGTTGCCCCAGAACGAAGTCTGCCGCAAGTAGGTCACTTTAATTTTACCAAGCATTTAGAAAAATATCGTGTAAAACGCACGGACCTTTCCAAAAAGCAAGTGATCCTTTATGTGGACGAGTTTGTGAAATATTTGGATATCCAAGTGGGCAAGGACGCTATTGAGCTGTTATGCAAACTAGGCTACGATGTTGAACTGTTCTATGGGGAAAGTGGCAGAACATATCTATCCAAAGGGTATTTAAAGCAAGCAAAAAAATTGGTTGCCCAAAATATGGGGCAGTTAAAAGATATTTTGAACCAAGGATTGCCCATTGTTGGACTGGAACCCTCGGCCATACTATCTTTTAGGGATGAATACCAACGTTTGCACGATGATAAGGAACAATTGCAAAAATTGGCATCGAATACTTTTTTGATAGAGGAATTTTTGGCTACCGAAATTGCGGAAGGACATATAACTTCGGAAAGCTTTACAGATGAAGCGCGTACCATCAAAATTCATGGGCATTGTCACCAAAAAGCGTTGAGCAATCAAAAAGTAACCTTTGATATGCTGAATCTTCCCAAGAATTATAAAGTAACCATTATATCTTCCGGTTGTTGTGGTATGGCAGGTTCGTTCGGGTATGAAAAAGAGCATTACGAGACCAGTATGAAGGTAGGTAGTCTCAAACTTTTCCCGGCAGTAACAAAAAGTTCGGAAGACACATTGATTGCTGCGAACGGGACAAGTTGTAGGCATCAGATTATGGATGGGACGAAAAGGGAGGCACAGCACCCGGTTTCAATCTTGAGACAGGCCCTTGTCATCTAAAAAATCGTAATCTATACTTTCTCGCTCGCCCTCACCAATGTGTTCTTGGGTAACATCTTCCATATTCACTTCTTTGTCGGTTATGGAGGCGATAAGTTCGTTCATGTTCATTTCTTTTAGGTCTTCGTCCACAAAGAAAGGAGAGAGCCTATCGTGATTATAATGGTACACTCTCCATCGTTTGAACGAATATTCCAAAGCAGTAAGGTTTTCTACCCAATCACCGGAATTTAGATAGGTGCAGCTACCATACTTGTTTTCGTAGATTTCTTTTTTGGGTTGATGGATGTGGCCGCAGATTACATAATCGTAATCATTTTCTATGGCGAGTTCCGCTGCGGTCTTTTCAAAATTGTTAATGTACTTCACTGCGCCTTTTACGCTATTTTTAATGCGTTTGGACAAGGAATATTTTTCTCTCCCCATTTTTTTTAAACACCAGTTAAGGAAGCTATTTATTAAAATAAGGAAATCGTAACCGTACCCGCCCAACTTGGCCAACCATTTGGCGTTCTGGATGCTAACATCGAACACATCACCATGAAAAAACCAAGCTTTTTTACCGTCCAAGTTCAATACTAGCTTGTTCATAATTTTAAAATTCCCCATTGAAGTATCACTGAATTTACGGAGCATTTCATCGTGATTTCCAGTAATATAGTAAACCTCTGTACCCTTCGAGGCCATGCCGATCAGTTTTCGGAGAACCTTTAAATGTGATGGGGGGAAGTACCTTTTGCTAAATTGCCAAATATCGATAATATCCCCATTAAGAATCAGTTTTTTAGGCTGAATACTGTTCAGGTATGTAATGAGTTCATCTGCATGGCAGCCATATGTTCCTAGGTGAACATCCGAGATAACGGCCAATTCTATCTTCCTTTTTTTCAATCTGATAAGGTTTAATACAAAATAAAACGGTAGGAATAAATTAGAAATCAACACGAGGTCATTAATTTATGAGCATATCGTTAAAAAAATATCACCTAAAAATGAATTATGTTACAATAACATTAAGCCAATGGCTTGTTTTTGAATTAGATTTGTAAGTTCTACCTTTGAAGACATTATATATTATACCGAATGGCAGGAAATTCTTTTGGACAACTTTTTAGGGTTACCACTTTTGGCGAATCCCACGGAAAAGCATTGGGCGGCATCATAGATGGCTGTCCCGCTGGAATAGAATTGGACTTGGAACAGATTCAACTGGAGTTGGACCGAAGAAAGCCTGGACAATCGTCCATTGTTACCCAACGAAAAGAACCTGATACGGTAGAAATATACTCAGGTGTTTTTGAAGGGAAGACCACGGGCACCCCCATTGGCTTTGCCATTCATAATACGAACCAAAAATCCAACGACTATTCCCATATAAAGGACTCTTACCGACCATCGCACGCAGATTATGTGTACGACAAGAAATATGGTTTTCGCGATTACCGGGGTGGTGGCAGAAGTTCTGCACGAGAGACCGCCAGTAGGGTAGTAGCAGGAGGTATTGCCAAACAATTTCTGAAAGATATCCAGATCAATGCATTTGTATCGCAAGTAGGTGGGATTACATTGGAAACACCGTATCAGGAATTGGATTTTTCCAAAATCGAATCCAATGCCGTTCGTTGCCCTGACTTGGATATGGCCCAAAAAATGGAAGACTATATCAAATCCATTAAGAAAGAAGGGGATACCATTGGTGGTGTGGTCACTTGTGTAATTCAAAATGTACCAGTTGGTTTAGGCGAACCGGTTTTTGATAAGCTCCATGCCAAATTGGGCGAGGCCATGCTATCCATAAACGCAGTAAAAGGTTTTGAGTACGGAAGCGGTTTTGCCGGAGTTGCCATGAAAGGCAGTGAACATAACGATGCCTATAATGAAGACGGCACTACCAAAACCAATCGAAGTGGAGGTGTACAGGGCGGTATCAGCAATGGTATGGATATTTACTTTAAGGTAGCTTTTAAACCAGTGGCCACAGTTTTACAATCTTACGAGACTATTAATAAAGATGGCGAAAAGGTTACCACTCAAGGAAAAGGAAGACACGATCCATGCGTGGTTCCAAGAGCGGTTCCCATTGTGGAGGCAATGGCAGCACTAGTATTGGCAGATTACTCCCTTTTGGCACGAACCAACAAAATCTGATTGACCGATTAGGAGGTTTCCATACAATAAAGTATATTCCCCCCTCGATAAATATACTTTATGAAGAAATTGGAATTGCACTGGCAAATTCTTATCGGAATGCTTTTGGGTATTCTTTTTGGATTTGCAATGACTCAAATTACCTGGGGTAAGGACTTTGTATCTGATTGGATTCAACCATTGGGAACCATTTTTGTAAAACTTCTCAAACTTATTGCCATACCCTTGATTTTGGCATCCTTGGTAAAAGGTATCTCAGACCTTAAGGATATATCAAAATTTAGAAATATAGGGCTAAGAACAATCGGAATATACATCATCACAACGGTAGTGGCCATAACCATAGGTTTATTGTTGGTGAATGTGATAAACCCAGGAAGTGGAATTTCCGAAGAGACCGTAACAAAATTAACAGACACTTATGCCGGAGATGCAGGTGTTACGTCCAAGATAGAAGAAGCATCGCGTCAAAAAGATAGTGGTCCATTACAATTTATTGTAGATATGGTGCCGGACAATGCATTGGCGGCCATGACGGACAATGCCTTGATGCTGCAAGTAATATTCTTTACCATTTTCTTGGGTATTTCCATGTTGTTGATAGGTGAGAAGAAGGCAAAACCATTGAAGGACTTTTTTGATGCACTCAATGATGTGGTGCTAAAGATGGTGGATTTGATTATGCTGACCGCCCCCTATGCCGTTTTTGCTCTTTTGGCTGGAGTGGTGGTGTCTTCCAGTGACCCTGATTTATTGTTGGCATTGCTAAAATATGCTGGTGTAGTTGTTTTGGGCCTTGTTCTTATGATTGTTTTTTACGCAACTATAGTTGGTGTTGTTACCAAGAAAAACCCATTTTGGTTCCTAAAAGAAATCAGCCCTGCGCAATTATTGGCGTTTTCCACAAGTTCCAGTGCGGCCACTTTGCCAGTTACCATGGAAAGGGTAGAAGAACACATTGGTGTAGATAAAGAGGTGTCCAGTTTTGTGTTGCCCGTAGGAGCAACCATTAACATGGACGGTACCAGTTTGTACCAAGGAGTCGCTGCGGTGTTTATATCGCAAGCGTTAGGTTTTGACCTTACTTTCGGAGATCAATTGACGATTGTTTTGACCGCTCTATTGGCATCCATAGGTTCAGCAGCGGTTCCCGGGGCAGGAATGGTAATGTTGGTCATTGTACTGGAATCCATTGGTTTCCCTTCTGACAAACTGGCCATTGGTCTTGCATTGATTTTTGCAGTGGACAGACCTTTGGACATGTGTAGGACCGTTGTAAATGTTACTGGTGATGCAACAGTTTCCATGGTGGTGGCCAAATCTGTAGGTAAATTAGGCGAACCACACGTTGAAGAGTGGGATGACCACTACGATGAAGTAAAATAATCAATCCAAAAACTTGGCTTTTAGCTCAGGAGTCGGAATCATACAAGACTCCTGTTTTCCAAACCATTTGTAACGGTTTTTTGCAATAAAATCGTAAATACGGTTTCTTATGGCAGTGGGAATCCAAGTAAAAACTGCGGATAATTTCCATAAACCTCCCAGATTTTGGGCTATTTCCAAGGCGGCATCGGACTTGGTGTAATAGGCCACCCCCGGCTCGATTAAAATAATGGAGTCCACGGTTTTGGTATCAATATGCCGCTGGCTCAACAACTGTTGACCTATTTCACTTTGTAGGGACGCATAGCGGAATACATCTTTTTTGTCCCGTTGGATTACAAATTGAACGGAGTTGTTACAAAGGTTGCAAACCCCATCAAACAGAATTATTTTTTTACTTTCTTCCATACTCCAATGCCTAAAATGGCAAGAATCTTTTATCTAATTATGGTACAGCTGTCTTTCCGAACGGAATCCCTATAACTATCGGAGCAAGCGTTAGAAATCTAAATCTTTAACCGATGTCTCACATCTTGTTACGACGACATGACAACTGTTATACAAAGATACAATGATCGGAGTCTAAAGTTTATAAGGAGGGAGCAGGAGTTTCTTCATCAGTTTGGTTATGAATAAAATTCATTTTAATGACTGATTCTTAGAAAATTATGTTTTTATAAAATGGAATAGCGGTTTAAGCTTATACTCAAACCGCTATTGCTTAAATGCAATGTGCGTTCGTTCTTATTCAGTTTGGCGAATGAAGTCCAATTTTGTTTCCTTCCGAATCGTGAAAGATGGCAAAAAACCCACTCTCGTCAGCATGGGGTGTTTTAGGGATAATTATTTTTCCACCATTGTCTTCAACTTTGTCAAGAATAACTTGTAGGTTATCCCCTCCGTTCAAGTAAATGGTAACGCCTTTGGGAGAAGGTTCGTAGCCCTCTCCTTTCATGATAACCCCTGTGACCGTTTGATCTTGATATGGAAATAGGCCCATTTCCATTTCAGGGAAATCTAATCTTTCGATTTTCACTCCTAAAATTTCTTTGTAAAAATTGATGGCCCGCGAAATGTCGGTAGCTGGGATTTCAAAAATTGAGATATAACTGTTCATATTCTTATTATTTTTAAAGGTTGCCACGGTCGGATTTGATTCGAAAGTTGAAGAATCCTTGTCTTTGCAGGATACAACGCTAAGAACCAATACAATAATTGCGAAAAGTGTTTTTTCTTTCATTTTTCCGTTTGTTGTTTACGGAACAATATTAGCCGTAAAATACCGCTAGAAATTGTAAAAAAGCGACACGTTTAAACTATTTGTAAAAAAGGGCAGAAAGCGACAGGTTTTCGTGGGTAAGGAATTCTTTAGGGCTAACTCCCGTAAATTCCCTAAAGTCCTTTGCGAAGTGAGCTTGGTCAAAATAATCACTATCGTAGGCAATGTTTGTCAAGGTTTTCGATTTTTGGTCGAGCAACATTTTTAACGCTGTTTGTAATCGGATCACCTTCCCTAACTGTTTTGGACTTACTCCAATTTGCTTTTTGAAGTTTCTTTCGAGTTGCCTTCGTTTTGATAAGTTGCTTTTGAGGATTGAGTTTATTGAGGTGCTACCGTTTGTGGAGAAAATAGTATCAACGGTATTTTTTACGATGCTGTTAATTGTTTTTTCATCGTTAAGCTTATCCAATAGAAACTTCTCGATAGTACTTATCCGTTGTTCTGTATTTTCCGCATGGATGATTTTTTGTTCTAAATCATCAGCAATTTCTTTTCCAAAAAGTTGATCTATGGGTGTTTCCTTATCAACCAAACTGCTAATTGGCTCTGAAACAAAATTGGAAAATCCATATGGATAAAATCGAATGGCAAATGTATTGACATAACCTGTTGGTTGAATGTGGAAAGGTTTGATTGTTTGCCCAAGAACCATTGCGCGGGGTTGAAATATGAATTCGTTTTCGGATGTGTATCGTTTTATATCGTCCCCGAGAATAAATGCCATTTCAATACAGCCGTCCGGTACAATTCGCTGTTTTTGGGCATCAGCTTGAGCCGGCACCTGTAAACTCCAATAGCAACTAACAAGTGATCTTAAATCAATATGTGGTTTGTACGTTTTATAGTCCATTTTACCGTTCAGTAATTTTTATTATTTCATATTCAAATCTCAGAACTCTTAAACCCCATAAGGTTAAAGTTTGGGTAGCAGTAATTCTATCATTCTCACTACTTACTACTAGAATGTCCTTGAATGACTTAATGAATTTAGTCCATAATTGTTCTTTTGAATCCTTTAGTAAGAAGTAAAATCCACTGTCCCCAATTTTTTGTCCCGATGAATCTAAAATGAGTTCTCCATTTTTACCAATCCGAGGAGATAAAATGACTGTGGCATTTCCATTTGGCAAAGGGAAAATTGCTTTAATACATGTTTTACCTGATGGTATGGTGCAAGTTTCATAAACACCTGAATAAACTACTCGACCTGTTGATTTAAATGTCCTTAACCAGATGGTTCTTGCAACTTTATTTGTTTTGGAATTAATTAGTTTAATTACTTCATTCGTTAAACCTGATGCTTCCCCTAAGTTTTTAATTGGAACATTTAGTTGGTCAATTCTATTACTAAAAATTACTTTTATTAAAATGCCGAATCCTTTAAATAATGGATTCCACTTTACTTTTAACCGAAGTTCATAGTCAGATGTGTTTTCATAAAAGTCGATCACACCTTGAGATAAGGCTTTTACTTCATCTGTAGATAGATTTAATTGATCGATTGATTCAATTAACCCCTTGTTCTTTTTTTGGTTATTAATTACCAAATGTTCTTTCTCCGCTAATTGCTCGATAAATTTTTGCCCAATACCATATGTACCACCAAAAGGACCTAAAAGCCATTTATAATTTGTCGTATCTATTTTGTTTCCAAAAACAATGACCCATTGCTGGGTAATCCAATCCTGTATGCTCTGTTTTTTATTTGCTATCCCCATTTTACTAAAAAACGCTTAAATGTTGGGAATAAAGTTTGATCGACCTTTCCACTTACCAAATTCTGCCAAGGGCTTAAATCTTAATGTAGTAAACTCAAAATGGAAGTCTTTTCTTTCTCTTTCTTTCATTGCAGCGGAATGTCTTTTAGGTTTTTCAACCGCACTATGGCCATGGACCATATCCGTCATTTCCTTTTCTGTTTTCCAAATGGAAAAGGTTGATACTGTATTCGGAAAATTTATGGAGGCCAATGAAAGGGTAGTCCCCGGGTGGTCTCTTACAAGTTTTTCAACTGGCCTTCCCCAATGGATAAACCTAGGCACTGCTAAAGGTTTCATTCTTGCTATTGTTACAGCGACTACTGGAGAATTTGGGTTTTCCAATTTATCTTTGTGGGCTGGTATTTTGAACCCACTAAACTTCCCCCATTCTCTAATAAAAGATAAACGTACATGCCAACCTTTAGCTAGAACTTTTCCAAAACTATCCTGTTCCAAATAGTTTTCAAGTGCAGTTTCATTTTCCCATTGTATGAAGACCGCTACTTGTTTTATTAAAACCCTAGAGGAAGAAAAGATAGGCGAGCCTAGAGTCATTGCTGCCATATATTCCGAGTGAATCAGTCCTTTCGTTTTTTTGGAAATTGGACTCGAGAATATTCTTTTTACCGCAACAAAAAGGGGCAGCTCGACTAAATGATAGGAGAATATACTCACTTTAACTTTGATTGAATTATTGGTTGATTGTACACAACGTTAAAGATATGATTCGTTTTAATACTTCCATGTTGCTATACAAAGTGAATTATATCGACTGATGTCCAAGGTGTCTGTATCATTTTTAACCGAATCCCGAAAATTACCCAAGTAGTGTTAGAAGTTTAGATTCCTCTGTGGATACTTTACATCGCAATTTCGAAATAATGAGGTGTTGTTATTTAAGCAATGTAGTTGTGCATTGCTGGCAACTGACTTTTATTCTTCTCACAATTCAATCAAATGGCAGTAAATCAGGTTCCAAAAATCTCAATTTTGCACTTTCTGAATTATAAATATCAAATCCGTAGTGACAGGACATCAATTCTTTGAAATTATATTTCAACCTTGGAAATTCGATTATAAATCCCTGAAAACTGTCAGACTTGGATTTGAGCATAAAATGATGAACCGCCTTGATTGCCGCTAAAGTCAAAGTTGTATTGTATTTGCTTTCGGCCCCAAGCGATTTGACATATTCTATCAGTTGGCCTTGTATATTGGTCTCGGCTTTTTTGACTCCATATTTTTTTATGTTGATCCAAGCAAGCCTTAAATGCGCCTCGTGAGAAAAAATTTCAGGATTTAATTCACAACTGATAAATTGCTTTTCAAATTCAGCGTCGGATAATTCAAAGTGTTTCTCCATCTTTTCTCAAATTATGCACAGTAGCCAATGTTATGTGCTCAGTTTTATATTTTGCTCCAATTATTTTTACTTCTTCCCCACTTACTTGTATTGCTTCGGTATTACTTATTGGAACTAAATCAATCTTGTCTTTGTAATCAAACATGATTTCTTCGACAGATTTTTTGAAAGGTTCGTTCGTGTGATGCGGCAAAGTGTAAAATTCGACAATATTCAAAGCATTATAATTGGTCAACTTTTTTGCTTTTGAATTGTCGTCCATTTTCTCAATGTACTTTATGTCTTTTGACAAAATTATCGAACCTGCAGAAGCGCCTATGTACGGTTTCCCGTTTTTTATTTCCTCAATTATGATTTTGTCAGCCTTACTGTTCCTTAACTCTTGCAGGAGATAAAATGTATTTCCACCAGAAATATAGATAAAATCATTTTTCTTGATTACCTCCTCAATTTGCTTTGTTGGTGTGTTGGAAATATCCAATATCTCGATTATAAGCCCGAGTTTTTCAAATGCCTCTCTATCATTTGCAACATAACCTTTGTATTCTTCAGGGATACTTGCTGTTGGAATAAATGTTAATCTCTTGTTCTCTAACTTTTCTTCAAGAAATGATTCCAAAAACTCAGAAACATCAACAAACGAAGAAGAAAGGAAAAGTTTTATCATTTTTTATTGGGTTTTTTACAATTGCGCAGTCATTTTGCCGAGGTTTATTTTTTCAGCCTTTGTAAACCTTATTTCTCGGACAAATTCCATTTTCTTCCATAAATATGTATTGCCCTTCAAACCGTTTGTAATTTTCATTCTACGGTTCAGTCGATTGATTTCTTTTTCGGTAGCCTTTCGTTTTACCCCCAGTTCCCCATAAAGTTTAACAGCAGGAAAGTCCGAAAACTTTTCTTTAAACAACGACTTTATCCAAAAAACCCGTCCACTATTCACACCGAGTAAACAGACTTTTGAGTTGTGTTTTGCATGTTCGGGTAATTTGGATGGAAATTTTTCAAAATAAAATCCAGTTTGATTGTCGTTCAGGAACAATGAACCTATTGGCGTTACGGTAGGGTTGTTTTCTGAATCAACGGATGCGACCGAAACATAAAAGTTAGAACTAAAACTTTTATTAAAGTGCTTTCTTATTTTATTCCAATCCGTTTTTATATCCATTTTTGATCTTGATTTAGCGGGTTCACTGGGCAATGTTTTTTGTTAGATTCCAAAAACTCATTTTTCTTCTAGTTGAAAACCCTAATTTTTCATAAAGCCTGATCGCTGCAATATTCGATTCCGCAACATGTAAATAGGGGGTTTTATTTTCTTCGAATATTTTGCCGGTGGTATGTTTTATTAATTGTTTTGCGTAACCCTTTCCTGTATGTTCTGGATGGGTTACTACGGCACTGACCTCGGTATATTCATTCATTTTCATTCGTTCTCCTGTTACGGCCACCAGCTCATGGTCTTTATATATGCCATAATAATTTCCCAAATCTGAAGTCTTGCTTTTAAAGTATCCGGGTTGCACCAAATTTACAAGATTGAACAAATCTGTTTTCTGGTTTATAGTTTTAAGATCTGTTATAATTTCAGAGATTGCTATATCAAATGGTTCATTCAATAACATTTGATTGCAGACCAATTCTTTTTTGAGCTTTACTCTGTTGGAAAAAACGGGTCTATTTCCAACTACATAAAAATCGTCGGTTAAAAGCGAGTATTGGCTAATTCCTTTTGTGGTCATATCCTGGTCTATAAATCCGCCAAAAGGGCAATATTCTGGCCTATAAAATCTTATATGGCCATATTTTGTGGAAAGTTTATTATGTTCTTCGTTCAGAGAATGCCATACAGGGTTATCCAATTTTTTTTCTTCTTCCATATTTGGTTCAAAATAAATACAAGCTCAGGTTTAAAGGGAGTTATGTTCAGATTGAATCAGGTTTAATCTTTGTTTAAATATAGTTAAGTGGGGAAAATCGTACCCAATCACATTAAGGTTCCCGATCCATTACATGATCATATATGGTTTTTGAAATTCCCGCTAATTGTTGCGTGCCTTTATCAAAGTCTTTTAAGTTTTTGGAAAGCAGCACCAAAACATAGCTCTGCCCATCGGGTAAATAAACAATTCCCGCATCGTGGTGCACTCCGGTGATAGAGCCTGTTTTATGTGCCACTACAACATCCTTGGGCAAATAGTGTGGAATAATATCTTTGAACTGTTGGTCTTTTAAAATGTCCAACATGGCTTTACAATCCGCTTCGGTTCCGGCCTTACTCTGGGCAATGGCCTCCATGATTATCAATAGATCTTTGGCAGTTGTGGAATTGCTTAATCCTTGATCATAGGCCTTTTGGTCTTCAACGCCACGCAAGACCTCAATTTTATCCGCGCCCAAGCCCCTCATGGTCGCTGTTACTTTTTGGGCATCTACAAGTTCGATCAGAACATTGGTGGCCAAATTGCTGCTCACGGTAATCATACTGTACATTAAATCCTTAAGGGCGATGTTGGTGTTGATTTTACTATAGATCACATCATCGCTGTCATCACCAATTTCCATACTGTACGGGCTGCCATCTACAATGCTCTTGAATTCATTGATCAAGAGAATGGAATCGTTCAGGTTGATTTTTCCAGCTGTCTGTTGTTTAAAAAGTTCGACCATTACAGGAACCTTCATGGTACTGGCGGCATGAAAGGTTTCATCTTCATTGATATAAAGGCTTTCGGATGGATTGGATAGATTAAGAAAAGCCACGGCCACATTTCCTTCAATAGAATCTATTTGTGAATGTACTTTGGCTTCAAAAACTTCCTTTTTGTTCGGTTTGGGCTCACAAGCACTAAGGCAACAAGTTAGAAGAATAACAAGGGACAAGCCATTAAATGCAATCAATTTGGACATATTGAGGTATTTATAGGTTTTTAGTTCTAGAGTCGCTGGTTGCAGATAAAACTACGACACAATTCAGGAAAATGTATCAATAATCATTCAAAATCAACACCTTCATCTTAAAATGGCCGGGGAGTGCTTTTGGGAACTAAAATCAAAATGAGTTTAAGAAACTGGTTAAATCTGTCTCTTTACTTAGTTCGAGCTTCTTTTTTAACCGGTATTTGGATTTTAAGATACTGTCCGGGAGTACATTCAGCGTGGCCGCGATTTCCTTGGTGGTCAAATTCATCCGTAAAAAGGCGGCCAATCGAATCTCTTTTTCGGAAATTTCAGGATAGATGGTCTTCAATTTTTGGTCAAAGTCGTTATGGACCTCTGCGAAATAGGTTTTGAACACTTCCCAATCCTTATCGGAAGCATTTTCCTTTTTGAGCAGCATTACAATACGACGAAACTCCATTTTAAACTTTTCGGGAGAGTTTTTAATGTTCTCCAAGTTCTCCACCAGCTCTTGGATAAACGTGTTTTTTTGCACAAGATGTAGGGTCTGGCTTGCAAGTTCTTTCTTTTTATGGGCTATTTCCTGTTGGTAGATCTCTTCTTGTTTTTCCCGTTCAATCTTGTTCTTTTTCATTTTTTGACGATAGCCGAACACCAATAATCCAGATAGGGCCAGAGCAGAGGCCATTCCGCCAGCGTAGAGTCCTTTGGTGAGTTGGTTAACCTTCGCCTTGGCGTTCAGTGTATTGATCTCTTCTTGTTGCAGAGCGATCTCGGCTTCTTTTTTCTCTGTTTCATATATGGTTTGAAGCTCTGACAGCCGGTGGCCATTTTCAATATTGTAAATACTGTCGTTCAAGGTTTTGAATTCTCTAAAATATGTCAATGCCAAATCTTTGTTGTTTTGCTTGTCCGCTATTTCGGATAATAATTGATAGGCCTTTGACTGGTTTTCCAACTGTTCGCTATCTATTGCTGTGTAAAGTGCTTTTTGGGCTAAAGATTCCCCCTTTGCGAATGCGTTTTCTTCCACCATAATTTCTGCCAAACGCAATTGGTTGATGACCAAGTTCCCTTTTTGGTCTATGGAATCGGCGATGATGACTGCGCGCCCATAGTATTTTTTGGCCTCGGAATACTCGCCTTTTCGCTGGTGATATCTGCCCAATGCAGACAAGTTGTTTATTTGGCCCGTAGGGAACTTCAGACTCTGTGATAGCTCCAAGCCTTCATCCAGTAAAACTTTTGCGGCTTCCAAGCTGTCTTTCTTCTCTACGTAAATACCACCTAAATTACTGAGAGTGGCTATTATTCCGTGTTTGTCGTTATCCTCTCTGTTTAGTTCCTCTAGTTTTAATAGATGTTTGATGGCATTTGTGGTATCTCGCATTTTCAAATAATTTTTGGAGATCCCCCGCATGGCATCTTTTAAACTGTTGCGGTCGTCATGCCGTTTGTAAATATCCATGGCCTTAATATTGTTTTCTAAGGACAATCGATATTCACCTTTGGCAAAATGCATGGTGGCAATAACATTATAGCATGCAGCTATACCGGTAGAATCCTTCTCTTTTGAGAAATTCTTCATGGATACTTGGGCGTAGAACAAAGTACTGTCATGCTGGTTCATAATGGAATGATTGATGGCTATGTTGATCTGCATGGCTGCCGTGGAACTATACTCCTCGTGCTTCTTGCTGAGTTCCATCGCCTTTCTATAATAGGTATTGGAAGAGGGGTAATCATCGATATACGAATAAGCAATCCCCATTCTTTGGTAGCCTGTATGTTGAATATGGACAATGTCCAATTGTTTGCCCAATGAAATGAGTTGACCTGCATATCCAAAGGCCTTATCAATATCACGATTAATGTGAGCTCTCCAAAGATTGACAAGTATGGGTGACCTAGACGAATCGATAGGAGTGCTTGCCAATGCTTCCAAAAGACTATCAACTTGTTGTGGGCTGGCATCATATTGGCCAAAACTTATACTGGGTGCCAGCACAAATAAAAAAAGGATTTGCAAGACTAATTTTCTCATAGTTAAGGTTGATTGTTGTCCTACAAGGTAAAAATATTATGCTATTGATTCCCAATAGATTATAACTTCAAAAAAAGAGCTGTCCATATAAAATCTATGTTTTTCAACAAATATCATATCGATGTATGGCCCCTTAACTGTTGATTTTACTGGGATTAATCGATAAACCGCACAAATTTTAAAATCACCGTGTCCATATGGTTTTTGGGTACAGTCCATGGTGGTTGTCCATACTTTGTCCATGTCCAAAAATAGGTTCGATGGATGTACGACTCTAATTTCGAGCTTGTTGAACCTCAAAAACCAAATAATTATGAAAACAACAATTAAAAGATTAGACATGCTGCCGTTTGTAGTGCTAACCGTATTAAGCCTTGCGGTTTTTTCCTGTAGTAAGGATGAGGGTGCCGACCCTGAGACCAACGGAGAGAATAAATCCAATATCGACGAGGTGGTTGCAGACCTATCTTATAACCCTAATGAACTTTTGGGCGTGGTTGATACAGGTAGTTCCAATACAGCTCGAACTGAAGGGGAAACCGAGAACTCTCCCCCCGTTGAAGAAAATAATGTTACTACGAATTGTTCTACAACAGCTTACAATCTTAAAACCAATTATGAGGAAATTACAATTTTAAAGCCCAATGCAGGGATTATTTGGCCAGGTGCATTGGTCAAGATCGATGCCAGTCTGAGAAACGGACTTCCAACCCCTGTTGCACCGGATAGGGCCCCTTTGTCATTCAGGGTTGACTTGCCTGGAATGGGTGAAAATGGAAACTTTACTGTTGATAATCCAACTTTCAACTCTGTGGATGCAGGTATTGATGTTGCGCTGGAATGGTGGAATGCCAATGCCTATCAAGAAGGGTATGTTAACGAGGCTAGTTCTTTTTCGGATTCAAAGACTTCTTATAGTTCAAAGCAAGTGAGCATGGATCTTGGTGTAAACATAGAATGGGCCTCTACTGATTTTAGCTCCCAGCTCAGTTACGAAAGTACATCGGTGAACAAAGTGGCCAATATGGTTTACAAACAAGTTTTTTATACCGTTTCCATGGAAACACCGTCCAATCCTTCTTCTGTTTTTGGTGAAAACCTATCCGCTTCAGAGGTCGAATCCATGTTTAATTCAAGTGCACCTCCGGGTTACATTAAATCTGTAAGCTATGGCAGGATCATAATGTTCAGGTTGGAAACTTCCTATCAAGCAACAGGAACGGAATTGGAAGCTGCCTTGGATTATGCGGCGGGTAAATCCAATAGTATTTCCGTAGAGTCCGAATTAAAGAGTAAAGAAATCTTGGCAAGTTCCAACATTACTACCATAGTAATAGGAGGGAACGCCGAGGTTGCTTCCGAAGCGGTGAGTGCGAGGAGCTTTGGTGATTTGTCGCCCATTATTAAAGGTGAAAATGCTGTGTATAGTAGAGATAATCCGGGAGCTCCCATTTCTTATACGGTACGGTTCTTAAAAGATAATACTATTGCCAAAATGGGCTATACGGAGGATTATAAGGTCGAAAATTGCACCAGTGAAGGAGAAACCCATAGAACCGTTGATTTTATAAATGACACTGGTCGTACATTCAAATTTGCCATCTCCTATAAAAATGCATTGCCGGGATCGGGCGGGGCTGTAACAAAACAGAATTTGGACGATGATCCAAGCTTATGGAAAACAAGTAATGTAAGCGGTTCCATCAAGACCATTAAACCACCAAATGGAGCTTATGACATCACTATTTGGGTGCAGGATGAAGATGGGGCGGATGTATATCAATATGATATTGGAGACAGCACTAGGGACAGCAATAGTTGTCATCGTGCAACCACAGGGTTTTTAGGGTGCTGCCTTAAAATAGAACAAGTAAATTGCTTGTAATCTATTACCATTGTTGAAGACAGTCGGCACTTAAAGTTGAGATTCAACAACTTGGTGTCGGCTGCTTTTTAAAAAGCACAAGTTCATTTGGTGATTACTTCTTGGCTTTTACCAATTCCAGTTGATCAACGCTAACGCTGGTAGTGAACATTCCGTAATTGACCACTGCCTTTCCCTTTTCCAAAGAATCTATACTTCCCACGGCCTTGCCATCTATAAGTCGTACTCGGTCGCCTACTTTAAATATAGGTCTGGGCTTGTTCTTTTCGGCCTGTATTTCCTTTTTCTTTTTGATTTTCTTTTCTACCCTTACCTCTTTTATTTTCTGTTCGAGCTCTTGGGCTACTTGCTTTTTTTCCTGTTGCTTGGCCTTTGCTTTTTTAGCGGTGGTTTTTTTGCGCTTGCTGTTCTCGGTTTCAACAATTCGGAGCATTTCAGAAATGAGGGGTCGTTTTTTCTTATCGATAAAATATTTTTCTGCAGCTGTATTCACCTTATTGCCCAATTGAATCATCCGCTGATTATGGTCGTACATTTCTTGATAGCTCTCCAGTTTGGATTTAATTTTGGAATTGAGCTGCTCCAAACGTTTCGATTCTTCTCTGGCTTTGGTTTCTTCCTCCTTTAATTTGGAACCTGTTTCCACCATTTTGCTACGCTCTTTTTGTAGTTTGGCAATAGTGGCATCAAAACGGACCTTTCCACGTTCTATCTTCTTCTTGGCCTTATTGATCAATGAATAGGGTATGCCGTTTTTTTGTGCGACCTCAAAGGTAAAGGAGCTTCCGGCTTCGCCCAAAACCAACTGAAAAGTAGGCTCCAGTGTTTTGGAGTTGAACAACATGTTGGCATTGGTGGCGTTGGGCAATTCGTTGGCCAAGGCCTTTAAATTGGCATAGTGCGTTGTAATCACGCCATAGGCTTCTCGTTCGTAAAACACTTCCAAAAAGGCTTCGGCAAGTGCGCCTCCCAGTTCGGGGTCGGAACCTGTTCCGAATTCATCGATCAAGAACAAGGTTTTATCGTTGCACTTTCTAAGAAAGTGGTTCATGTTTTTGAGTCGATAACTGTATGTGCTTAGATGATTCTCAATAGATTGGTTGTCTCCGATATCCGTTAGGATTTTATCAAAAAAGCATACTGAACTACGTTCGTGCACGGGGATCAACATACCACTTTGTAACATTACTTGAAGTAATCCAATGGTCTTTAATGTGATGCTTTTTCCTCCGGCATTGGGTCCGGATATTACAATAATTCGGTTTTCCGAGTGTAGTTTAATGGTCTGCGGCCAGGTTTTTTCGTTCTTTCTTTTATTGGACAAGAAGAGTAGTGGGTGGTAGGCATCCCTAAGGTGAAGTTCACGCTCGTCATTGATTTCGGGCAATAGCCCGTTCATTTCGTTGGCGTATTTGGCTTTTGCAGCTGTAATATCCGTGTCCGAAAGAAATCTTTGATACTCCATCAATAGCTCGCGATACGGTCTAATTCCGTTCGTAAGCTGGTTTAGGATACGTTGTATCTCTTCTTTTTCCTCAAACTCAAGATTGCTGAGCTCTCGGGTGTAGGTTAATGTGGTTTCAGGCACAATGTAAACAATACTTCCTGTTTTGGAGGTTCCCATTACGGTACCTTTCACTTTTTTGCGGTGCATGGCTTTTACGGCCAGTACCCTGCGGTTTTCCATAACGGACTCACGGATTTCATCCAAAAAATCGAGGGATTGGTACCGTCCAAGCGCGGCACCAAAACTTTGGTTGATTTTACTGCGAATTTCGTTGATTTGTGTCCGGATGTATCTGAGTTCAGTGGAAGCGGAATCTTTGATTTCCCCAAATTTATCGATCACATCGTCAATGGCATCGGGGATTTCTGGTTGCAGTTCCAAATCATCCACTTTTTCAAAAAGCAAAGGGTAGTATTCCTTGAACTTTTTGAAGAATTTTTGATGGATCGCTACAGTTTTACATATACCTCCAATTTTTCTAAAACCAGAGATCTCTAGAGTACTGTTGTCTATTTTAAGAAGTCCCAGTTCACTGTTGATTTGGTCAAAACCATGATTGGGAATCCTGTTATCATTGGAAAAAGAGGCCAAATACTCCGAAGTTTGGCCCAAGATATGCATGAGTTCCTCCTTACGCTCATAAGGTTGTATGTTCAGAGCATCCGCTTTGCCCAGTTCTGTATTGCAGCGGGCCGCAATTTGGGTCAATACCGTGGGGAATTCTAAATCTTGAAGTGTTTTGGGGTGAATCTGTTGCATCTTTTTCTACTCGCAGCGCAAATATAGGATTTTGATGCGTTTTTTAGGAACTGCCCAACTGGCAAAAACAATTCGCTTTGTGTACTTTTGATGCACCCCCGATTTTAGGCGTAAAGCGGATATCAAATGAGGAGCGACAATACTGTAATTTACATCATAGCCGGAGTTGTTTTGCTGCATTTTGTGGTTGGAATCGGATATTTGATTTATAAATTGACCAAGAAAAAGTAAAGTCGGTACATGGATGTAAATATTGAACCGAGCTGGAAAACCCAGCTCCAGCATGAGTTTGAAAAGCCTTATTTTAAAGAGCTGGCTGCATTTGTAAGGCAGGAATATCAGCAGGGTACTTGCTATCCTAAGGGCAAGGATATTTTTTCTGCTTTTGACCATTGTCCGTTCCAAGAAACAAAGGTTGTTATTATTGGTCAAGACCCGTATCATGGGCCAAATCAGGCCAATGGTTTGTGTTTTTCCGTAAAAGATGGTATTCCGCACCCACCATCCTTGGTAAATATATTTAAAGAGATTAAAGTGGATACGGGCAAACCTTATCCGGAAAGTGGGAATCTGGAGCATTGGGCAGAGCAAGGTGTTCTGTTGTTAAATGCCACTTTAACGGTTCGTGCACATCTAGCGGGCAGCCACCAGAAAAAAGGTTGGGAACAGTTTACAGATTCTGTAATTAAATTGGTTTCCAGTGAATTGGAGGGTGTTGTGTTTTTGCTTTGGGGCGGTTTTGCCAAGAAAAAAGCATCTTTTATTGATAAGAGCAAGCACCATATTTTAACTTCGGGACATCCATCTCCCTTAAGTGCAAACCGAGGATTATGGTTTGGTAACCGGCATTTTAGCAAAACCAATGGTTTATTGTCCCAGATGGGCAAAGAACCGATTGATTGGTAGGGAGGTAATTTAAGCTCAACTTTTAAGTTTAATCTCAAGTGGATCTATTGATCTAACTATCCGAGAATCAAACGATCCCTATTTAGATTTTTAGCCAATCATCCCCAAATAAAGGTTCTTGAAGGTTTTACTTCGTCCACTAAATTAAGATCGAACAATCTTGATTGTACTTCGCGCAATGTATCTTCGGAAAGTTGATTTTGTCCCCATGTAGTTTTGGAAAGCCATTCACGGATATCTTCCAGCTTTTGTTCGTATCGATTGGATAAAGTCCTATCAATGCTTGGGATTTGTTTGAATTCCGAAGTATAGGTGTTGATTACTTCAAGTATATGTGCGGTTGCCCCTGGGTTTTCTTTTAAAAACGCATCGCTCCCGGCGATTACAAAACAAGGCCAGGGTGTAGGGCAATCGCCTAAGTGTTTAAAAGTGCCATTATCCACAAGAGGTTTCGTGGTAAAGTGTTCCCACATAAAATAGGCATTGGACCCTCCGCTAAGGTTGTCCACAGCGCCATCTAAGTTGTTTATGATCTCAAATTCAAGGTTTTTGGTGTCCCATCCTTGGTTTTGTGCATTAATATAGGCCATTAAATGACTTCCACTGCCCATTCGGCTGATGGCCACTTTATCATTTTTAAGCTCAGAAATGGAATTACGTTCACTGTTGGCATCTACATGAATGCCCCAAAGAAGGGGGGAGGATACATATTCTTGAACAATCTTGGCAGGATTTCCCTGTGATATACTTTTCACGAGCCCTTCGGTGAGTATCACGCCGAGGTCTGCTTCGTTATTTTGAAGCATTTGTGTCATTTTTCCGGTTCCTTCCGGGATATCGGTCCATTCCAATTGAATGCCTCTATCTTTAAACGCATCATCTTCCATTGCTAAATGCCATGGAAGGTTGAAATGTTCTGGAACTCCAATTATTCTAACGATTTTCATACAGTGGTTCTCTTTACAATTTAAAATTAGGGTTCCGGTCGGTATATTTCAAAAAAATAGAGGTAAAAAATTATACCAGTTGACTTTCTGCTATGTGCTCAAGCGTGTATTTAATCAACTCATCAATGGTTTTTCTCCCATCTTTGGAAAACTCACCTGTAGCTCTATTGGCAATTATAGCATTTAGGGAAACAGCTCTATGTCCATGCAATTTGGCAATTCCATACATGGCTGCAGTTTCCATTTCTAGATTGGTTATTTTTAGATTGTTATGGGTGAATCCAGCTAGTTTTTCGTTAAAGTTCTCTATAGCGGGTCTAAGCCTAAGTATTCTTCCTTGTGGACCATAAAAACCTGAATTAGTTCCTGTTATGCCTAATCGTATATGATTTGACGAAAGGATGCCCCCCAATTCTTGATTAAAATTAACGGCATAAGGGTGTATGTGGTGCTTGCTCCATCTCAAATAATCCGCTAGTGCTTCTTCCAGTTCGTTATTTCGTACGTGTGTACAATCGTAAAAGTGCATAAGATTGTCAAAACCAACTCCTGCCACACTCATTAAAAATGAATCAACAGGAATGTCGGGCTGCAGGGACCCTGATGTACCGACCCGTATAAAATTAAGTTGTGCTTTTTCGGATTTGATCTCTCGCGTGGCAAAATCTATGTTTACCAACGCATCCAATTCATTAAAAACAATGTCTATGTTATCGGTTCCAATGCCAGTAGAGATTACCGTTACGCGTTTACCAGAATAATAACCGGTATGGGTAACAAATTCTCGCTTGCTCTTGATTACTTCGATAGTGTCAAAATACTTGGAAACTTCGTGTACACGATTTTGATCGCCCACAGTGATAATAATAGGGGCGACGTCTTCAGGGAGAAGATTAAGATGGTAAATACTGCCGTCAGGATTCAGAATAAGCTCTGAACTGCCCAAAGTTGAATCCATTTTGATTATAGCTTAAGGATTCGGTTTGTCTCTGTGTTATATAAGAAGTTATACTTTAAGGAACCACCTAAATATATTTGATTGTCACGTATTTCGGAATAGTAATTTTTCTCCTGTTTTAAAACATCCAAACCTTTTTTGGTTAGTTTTACAGGGTCAAATGAACTAAAAAGAGGCTTTAAGGATAAAATCATTCGCTCGTACTGCGTATCTCCAAATCCATAAAAACCTTGATTCGTTAATAATTCGCGCATCAATTCCTTTTTGGATTTTGGTTTTTCGTTCTTTACCGTTTCCAAAATGTGATTTTCAAGATCGTTCAATCCATTTTTAATGGTAGGGAACCGTTTTAAATGGGTTTTGAGCGCATCGGAAAGATATTCAAACTGAAAATCGTTATTGGCTATTTGATTTTCCAACCGAATAGGGTTGTCGCTGCAATACAATTGCCAAATATAATCGGCGTATTCAATATCATCTTGGGTCAGGACCTTTCGGTTATCATACAATTCAAGTAATTTCTCTTCACTTAGCTCGTTAAGGCCGTAAAGTTTGCCGGAATCGTCCTCGTTGCCACTGCATACCAAAGATACTTCTGCATGCCTTCTGTGCGTTTTTAGCCAACTCAGTACCGCCAGCATGTTTATTTGGCAGAATAGGTCGTATTCGAACCATAAAACAATCTGATCTTGTTGTTTATGGTTACATAGAGATCTATATTCTTTTAAGGTTTTTTCAATAAACCAAGATTTGGAGACTTTGTAATTTTTGTTTAGGAATTCGAACCTTGTTTTCCAGAATGATTCGCTCCCTACACTGGAAAGAGTTTTGCCTTCGCAAAGCATTTCTCTCCATGTAATTACATCTCCTTTTAACTGTAAAGACTGTAGTTTAGACGTGAAACTGTCCCCGTTGGTTATGTGCAACAGTGATTTCATTTTCAGCTTTGTTTTCGTTGGTTAAGAATAATAAAAGTAAGATTTAAAGCACGAACACAAAAATTTTTTAGAAAAACATTAATGTACTCTGCTCGTTTTTAACAGTGTGATGCAGATTCAATGGCTTGCGTTGCAATTCATGCTTAGCCTCCAACGCGTTTTACCGAAAAGCCATTTTCCTTAAGGAACTCCATGATTTTATCCCTATAATCCCCTTGTATAATTATGGTCTCGTTCTTAAAGCTGCCGCCGACTCCCAAAAGTGTTTTGAGGTCCTTTGTCAATTTTTTAAAATCGCTAACGGCTCCGTTGTACCCTTCAATAATGGTAATGGGTTTTCCTTTTCTCTTTTCGTATTTACAGATAATTGGGTCGTCCTGTAGCCAATATGGTGACTTCTCTTGTACTTTACCTGTTTCCTCCTCTGGTACGTGGTCTGGAAATAGGTTTTTTAATTGATCTCCCAAGTCCATTCTTATTTCTTTATAAGTCCTAAATCAATCAATCTCTCATGTAAAAATTCCCCTGCTGTAATGTCCTCAAACGCTTTAGGGTGCTCTTCATCGATACAATTCTCCAAACAGTTCAATGGCATATTGCTTACTGGGTGCATAAAAAATGGTATGGAATAGCGCGATGTTCCCCAAAGTTCCCTAGGGGGATTTACCACTTGATGAATGGTTGATTTTAGCTTATTGTTGGACAATCTGGATAGCATATCCCCAACATTGATCATTAATTGGTCCGGTTTTGCTATGGCATCGACCCAATTGCCTTGATGGTCTTTTACCTGAAGTCCCTTGCCGTGGGCGCCCATTAATAAAGTAATAAGGTTTATATCGCCATGTGCCGCCGCTCTTACCGCATTTTTAGGTTCCTCGGTAATGGGAGGGTAGTGAATGGGGCGTAAAATGGAATTACCGTTTTTAATGTAGTCATCAAAATAGTTTTCGTCTAGGCCTAAGTGCAATGCCAGGGCACGGAGAACATACTTTGCAGTTTTTTCGAGCATTTGATAGGTCTCCTTACCTACACTGTTAAAGTTGGGGAGTTCTTTTACCTTCACATTATCGGGATATTCTGCTTCCAATTTAGGATTGTCCTCAACATATTGGCCAAAATGCCAAAACTCCTTAAGGTCGCCTTCCTTTTTCCCTTTCGCGTGTTCCTTTCCAAAGGAAGTGTACCCTCTTTGCCCCCCAATTCCTTCTATTTCGTAGGTATCTTTGATTTCTTGGGGCAGGTCAAAGAATTTTTTTATCTCGGAATAAAGGTTCTCCACCAAATCATCGGACAAAAAATGTCCTCCCAAGGCTACAAAACCGATATCCTCGAAAGCAGCGCCAATTTCTTTTACAAATTTCCTCTTTCTTTCCGGGTTGCCCGAAACAAAATCTTTCAGGTCCACACTTGGTATAGCACTCATAGTATCATCTTTGGAATAATACCAAAAATAGGGAATTATGCTTTAGGATTTCGATTTTTAAGGAGTTTTGAAAGGCTTTTTATTACATTTACCGGACAGAATTTTATTGTATGAGATATCATGTAAGCAACTTGGAACAACAAAAGTTGCTGGATTTGTACAAAGGCATGCTGAAGCCTAGAATGATAGAGGAAAAAATGCTGATTCTTCTTAGGCAGGGCAAAATTTCAAAATGGTTTAGCGGTATCGGTCAGGAGGCTATTTCTGTGGGAGTTACCCAAGCTCTCAAGGATAATGAGTACATACTTCCTATGCACCGAAACCTAGGAGTATTTACTTCTAGGAACATCCCGTTGAACCGACTTTTTTCACAATGGCAGGGCAAGCAAAACGGATTTACCCAAGGTAGGGACCGAAGTTTTCATTTTGGCACTCAGGAGTACAAGATCGTGGGGATGATTTCCCACCTGGGCCCCCAGCTCGGTGTTGCAGACGGTATTGCTTTAGCGGATATGCTTCGGAGAAAAAAGCGGGTAACGGCTGTTTTTACAGGAGAAGGGGCGACCAGTGAGGGAGATTTCCATGAGGCATTGAACGTGGCATCGGTTTGGAACCTACCCGTTTTGTTCTGTATCGAAAACAACGGTTATGGTTTATCTACGCCAACCAACGAGCAATACAACTGCGAACATTTAGCGGACAGGGCGAAGGGATATGGAATGGAATCCAGGATTATTGATGGGAACAATATTTTAGAGGTTTTTACTAAAGTGGATGAGCTGTGCAAGGCGATTCGAAAAAGACCTAGACCTGTGTTGTTGGAGTTTAAAACATTTAGGATGCGAGGGCACGAAGAGGCCAGTGGCACCAAATATGTTCCAGATAAATTAATGAAAGAATGGGGTGAGAAAGACCCTATTTCCAACTACGAAAGGTTTTTGTTGGATGAGGGTGTGCTTACCAACGAGACCATAGAGGGTATAAAAGCTGAAATTACCGAAGAAATCAATTCCAATCTTCAACTTGCTTTTGATGAGCCAACGATTTCTTTAAATGAAAGTAAAGAATTAAAAGAAGTATATCAAGATTATGATTATCATTACGTTGAACCTGAAACAGACTCAACTGAAGAAATTCGATTTGTAGATGCAATTTCCCAAGGATTGGAGCAGTCTATGTACAAGCACAATGAACTGGTCATTATGGGTCAGGACGTTGCCGATTATGGGGGAGTTTTTAAGATTACGGAGGGTTTTGTACCAAAGTTTGGAAAACGAAGGGTAAGAAATACGCCAATATGTGAATCGGCTATAGTTTCGGCTGCCATGGGGTTGTCCATTAACGGAATGAAAGCCGTAATGGAAATGCAATTTGCCGATTTTGTAAGTTCGGGATTCAACCCGATCGTTAATTATTTGGCCAAGGTACATTACCGTTGGAACGAAAATGCGGACGTAGTTGTTAGAATGCCCTGCGGGGGCGGTGTAGGCGCAGGCCCGTTCCATTCGCAGACCAACGAAGCCTGGTTTACCAAAACACCAGGGTTAAAAGTGGTGTATCCCGCATTTCCGGTCGATGCCAAAGGCTTGCTCAATACCGCAATTAACGATCCAAACCCAGTTCTGTTTTTTGAGCATAAGGGATTGTACCGTAGCATAAAGGGAGAAGTCCCTACGGATTACTATACGCTTCCTTTTGGTAAGGCAAATATTTTGAAGAAAGGAAATTCAATCTCCATTGTTACCTATGGAGCAGGTGTACATTGGGCTTTGGAAACACTCGGAAGCCATCCCGAGATTGATGCAGACTTAATAGATTTGAGGACTCTGCAACCATTGGATACCGGCGCCATATTCGAATCGGTGAAGAAAACAGGCAAGTTGATCATACTACAAGAGGATACATTATTTGGTGGTGTGGCAAGTGATATTTCGGCCATGGTTATGGAAAACTGTTTTGAGTATCTTGATGCACCGGTGAAAAGAGTGGGTAGTTTGGAAACTCCGGTTCCGTTTGCCAAACCACTAGAGGAGAATTATTTGCCCAAAAAAAGATTTGAATCGCAATTAATTAAGCTCTATCACTATTAGAATGAGTATGTTAACATTTTTTTAATAAATTAACAACTATAAATACGTCCCTAATCGTATATTTTTATGAACATTAACTTAATACTTATGATGAAACGATCACTATTATTAATCACCGTGATGGGGCTTTTGCTCTCATCATGCTCTGTTTCCAAGAGTGCTAGAACACAACGAAACTTGTTCAGCGGAACTTGGAATTTGGACAACGTTTACTACGAGAACAACACTGGTAACTTTAAATCCACCATCTTCAACGATTCAGAGGACATCTGTTTTGAGGATAGCGAATGGTTTTTTAGGGACAATAACAGTACTGGCCGTTATACAATTAAGCAAAGCTCGCTTTGCCAAGGCGGTGACCGCTTTTTTAGGTGGTCCGTAGTGGAGCCACAACAAAATTACCAAAGCCAACTACAGTTCAAGTTTATTGATGAAAAACGAAAGGATGTATCAGGCGGATACGGATACCGCTTGAACATTGTGAACCTAACGGAACAATCCATGACACTAAAATCAAATGTGTCCGTTGATGGTCAACCTGTGACCGTTGTTTATGAATTCTCAAAAAAATAATTACATGAAAAATATACTTTTAAAAAGTGCAACAGCTTTTTTGGCCTTGACACTTATCATTAGTTGCGATGCCGTTAAAAATGCCAATAACACCCAAAAAGGCGCCGCTATTGGTGCCGGTGGAGGAGCTGTAATCGGAGGAATTATCGGAAATAATGTTGGAAAAGGAAACACGGCCCTTGGTGCTATTATCGGAGCCGTGGTAGGAGGTGCTGCCGGTGGTTATATAGGTAATCGTATGGATAGGCAGGCCGAACAAATCGAGCAGGAAATTCCAGGAGCGGAAGTGCAAAGGGTAGGTGAAGGCATCAATGTTACCTTCAGCGGAGAGAACGGTGTTTATTTCGATACCAACAAATCCGACATCAAGGGAGCCTCTGCAACCACATTGGATAAGTTGGCAGGTATTTTTAAGGAATATCCTAAAACCAATATCTTGATCGAAGGTCATACGGATAGCGATGGTGCAGCCGATTACAACATGGGCTTGTCGCAGCGTAGAGCTCAATCCGTTACCAGTTATTTAGTGTCCAAAGGAATTTCCAATGGACGGTTTACTACTAAATGGTACGGTGAGGAGCAACCTATTGAGTCCAACGAAACTGCTGCTGGCAAAGCGGCAAACAGACGTGTGGAACTTGCCATTATTGCAAGCGATGAACTTAAGGAAGAAGCTTACGAAAAGACCGAAAACTAAGATTTACCAAACATAATATATTCAAGGCCCGGTATTGAACCGGGCTTTTTTGTTTACGGATGTTAAATAAACGATTAAATGTAGGTTAAGATAGCATTTCTTGAAAGAAATTATGTAATTTAAGCATGTAAAGGATTAAAAATGAAACCTTTGTAATTCTATGAGGAACAATCCCCAAAATAGTGTTCAAAATCAACAAGAATTGCTGTTGAGGGTAGAAAGGAATGGTCGAATGGTTCAGCGGCTTTCGCAAAAACTGAATTCCTACATCTACGAGCCAAAGTGTCCGCAACGGTTCGAAAAATTCCATGAACTAAAAGAGAATATTCAGAGTTTTAAAAAACATCAAAAAATCTTGATGCAAAAAGCTGTGCAAAAGAAGAACGACCTGTCCAATGGTTTGGATAAAGAGATTAAGCTTCATCTAGACCGTTTCAAAAAATTGGAAAGCGATTTTGCAACGTACTTGTTTAACCTCGATGGACCATTGTAACATCTAAAGCTTTTTTTATGTTTATTTTATTTGGAAGCACCACATTCTTCTATAAACATGCGTAATATTGCAAGACGGTAAAACTGTCTTGGAATGGGAAAATCATCAAACTCTGCATTGGTCGTATTGGCCTTTTTTGCCATCTATGTAATTTGGGGATCCACTTATTTGTTGAATAAGATAGCGGTGTTGGAATTAGAGCCGTTTATGTTGGCCAGTTGTAGGTTTACGTTGGCAGGGCTGTTCATTTTTATTTTGGCAAAAATTATGGGCATCTCGCTAAAAATTACCAAAAAACAGCTTCTTAACACGGTAATAGCAGGCATACTTTTTTTAAGCGTGGGCAATGGTTTTGTAGTTTGGGCCTTGCGCTACGTGGATACGGGTTTTGCGGCTTTGGAGATATCATCCCAGCCCCTGATCATACTTTTAATGATGAGGGTGCTACAAGGCAAAAAAATACAGCCCATGTCCGTGGTCGGAGTGGTTTTGGGCATTGTAGGCATTTATTTATTGGTGAGTCAAAAAGAGATCATCACACAAAAAGAATCGATTATGGGCATGGTCATGATCTTCTTCTGTATGGTCTGCTGGGCTTATGCCAGTCTTTTTGTGGCCAAGGCGGATTTGCCTACCAATTACTTTGTAAATACAGGCTATCAGATGTTTTTTGCAGGGCTGATCCTAAGTTTAATGAGCTTGGCCTTTGGCGAAAAATGGTCGTCTCCCTTGGTTTGGAGCGCAGAAGTGCAAATATCGATGTTACTACTTGTTATTTTTGGAAGCATTGTGGCCTTTACCTCCTTTAATTATTTATTAAAAACGGTTTCTCCCGAAAAGGTGGCCACCTCAACCTATGTAAACCCTATTGTAGCCTTATTATTGGGCTGGTATTTTTTGGATGAGAAGATTACCCTGCAATCTGTGGCTGCGGCAGCAATTCTTTTAACCGGGGTATATTTTATCAATACCAAGAAGACTTTGGCCATTTTTGAACGGTTTAAACGTTAATGCACCGTTATTTATCTCGGATTTGATACCAATATTTTGTAAGTTAAAGGTATCAATAACAAAATCGATGAAATCTCTTCTAAAATTAACGGCTTATCTATTGCTATTGGCCTCAATGGCATGTGCATCTACACAAAACAAGGCCACACCTGAACAGATTTCCGCTCTGGAGAAAATGGTGGCCAACAAGCACTTTGAAATCAAGGCCCAATGGGCTCAACCTTTGGTCACGCAAAGTCTTAACAGCATTGCCAATTCTGGATTGTTGCCTCCCGGCAGTACTGCTAGCCGCATAGAAATTAATGGGGCGGCAAACTACTTGAGAATGGTAGGGGATAGCGTTATGGCCGACCTTCCTTTTTTTGGTGAGCGAAGAATGGGGGGAGGATACAATCAAAGCGGGGGAGGTATAGTTTTTGAAGGTGTTCCTAGGGATTTTACCATTACCCCGAACAAGAAAGACGATGGGCGGACCGTACGTTTTTCAATAAGTGGCGATTCTGAAGATTATCAGGTTATTGCACAATTGTACCCAAATGGTCTGGCCAGGCTCAACATTTCCAGCACCCATCGTACCAATATGTGGTATCAAGGCGATGTTTTCCCCTATAAAGAGGAATAAAGGGCCTTTTCCCGGAAGATGGATGGGCCTAACACAAGATTTCACACATTTTGTGTTAGTTTTATGAATTCAAAAACCACAATACCTAAAAAGACATTATGAAAATACACCCTCTGACCTTTAGGTCATTATGTATGCTTGCACTTTCGGCAACCCTGCTGTCTTGCAATGGAAAAAAAGAGGAAAAGGAGAAAAATGCTACCGAAGAAACCACAGAAAATACAGAAGAGTTCACCAGTAGTTTGCCCTTGGAACGTTTAAATCTGCCCGAAGGCTTTAGTATAGATACCTATGCGGAAAACTTGGAGGGCGCACGCTCCATGGCCATGGGAACGGATGGAACTTTGTTCGTTGGAACCAGAAACGAAGGGGTAGTGTATGCCCTAAAAGATACCGATGGTGATTACAAAGCGGACAAAACCTATACCATTGCCACCGATTTGGAGCAACCCAATGGAGTGGCCTTTAAGGATGGTGCATTGTATGTGGCCGCGGTAAGCCGATTGTTCAAATACAACAATATCGAAGAGCAGTTGGACAATCCTCAAGAACCTGAATTGATTTATGATGATTACCCTACCGAGTTCCACCACGGTTGGAAGTATATTGCCTTTGGTCCAGATGATAAATTATATGTTCCAGTAGGAGCCCCTTGTAATATTTGTGATAGCGCTACTGTTGATAAACGCTATGCTTCCATTACCCGCATGGACCCCAATGGGAGCAACCGGGAGATAGTGGCACATGGGGTACGGAACACGGTTGGATTCACTTGGCACCCCGAAACAAAAGAACTTTGGTTTACCGATAACGGAAGGGATATGATGGGAGACGATATTCCTCCGGGGGAGTTGAACAAATTAACAGAAGTAGGCCAGCATTTTGGGTATCCATTCTGTCATGGGGGAACCGTAAAAGACCCCGAGTTTGGCGATCAACGACCTTGCTCCGACTTTGTGCCCCCAGTGCAGCCGCTAGATGCGCATGTAGCTGCCCTAGGTGTAAAATTTGGAAAAGGACCTATGTTTCCATCGTCCTACAATGGACACGCATTCTTGGCCGAGCATGGTTCTTGGAACCGTTCATCCAAAATCGGATATCGGGTAACCTTGGTAAAATTGGAAAACGGTAAAGCGGTTAGCTATGAGCCTTTTATTGATGGATGGTTGAACGAAGAAACCCAAGAGGCATTCGGAAGACCTGTGGATCTACTTTTTTTGGAAGATGGCTCTCTTTTAATTTCGGATGATTTTGGCAATGCTATTTACAGGGTTACCTATAAAGGTTAAGACTTAAAATGTTTATAAATTTAAAAGGTACTTGGGAATGGTCAACTCGTTCATTTTCCAAGTACTTTTTTTTTGGTCTTTGGACATAACCTCAATAAAATAGCAATTAATGCCTCCTTTAATTTTAGAAGCTACATGTTCCACCGTATATGTGGATCCATCGTGGTGAAAAATAAACTCTGTAATCTTGCTATTGGAACTTTCCTTAATTTGTCCATGTCTCAAGATCAATTTGGGCCTGCCCAAAATACTACTTTTGTTGTGCCAACATAAGTACCGAATTTCTCCGCTTCGGAGTCTATCGATTCTCACAGTGAACTGCTCATCGCCAAAGTATGCCAGAATACGATCAAGTAAAGGGTCGTTCCAAAAAATGATTAAGTAGGTTTTAAATGATTTGGGATTGGCACAAACAGCTACAACTTTGGTAATTTTTACACTCTGTGTCTTGAGGACCAATGTGCGCCGGACAGCCAACCGATCATAAAAATAATAATTCCGGCCATAATCAAGCAAAAAATTTGTAAGGCATTTATAGTTTCAAGTGTAGTCATATTCTCGTATTTTTCTAGCAATCTACACGTTGCGTAATTATTTTACGCAGTCAATTGACGAATGTATCTTTTCAATTGATGAATGGTGCATTTCACTGTACGGATTGCAAATATCTACTCATAAAAATGAGGAAAAAAAGAAAATTGTCCATTCAGTGGCGTAGTTCGTCCATTTTTTCCCACACGGTATTGCCGCAACTTTGTTTCATCAAAATTTAAGTTTAATCAGTTAAAGAAAATACCATGAAAAATTTGATGCGAACATTAACACTGTTCATGATTACCGTAACGGGTGTTTATGCCCAATTGCCAGACAGGCCATTGTGACCAAACATGGGGTGCGCATAGCGCCGTTGCGGCAATTGCTCTTTTTTTACCCGAAATATATTGCGGAGATCATGGCGAACGATTCA
>JAAEZN010000118.1 GCA_018222835.1 Algicola sp.
ACTTCAACATCTTGACTGGTTTTCCCTGTGGTACCTTCGTTATTTTCCCATTCGGATTCATATTTCCATTTTTTTCCTACGTGCAACGGCCAATTTTGAAAGGGCGTACTGCTCGGATTTTTATTTGCGCTAGTTGGAATTTCAAGGGTATCCGCACCGTTCCAAAGCCCTAAAGTGCCATTGTATTTCACCACTTCTTGAATATCCTCTCCTTCCGCCTTTACTTCACCCTCAACTTTTCGTTCCCATTTCCAAGTCCATTTTTCTCCAATTTGGTAATCCTTTACAATGGGTTCGCTGGTTTTTGTTGATGTACAGCTGACACAAATCAATACTAGTAGAAGTTTTGCAATTATTACTTTTCTCATTTGTTCGTTTTTTGATTGATGAATATTTGTAGTTGTTCTACTTCTATGATGAACAACATGGTACAAAGCAATGAAAATGGTTTAGCATAGCATAGTAAAAGTACATGAGTGCAGATTTTGGGGGCTAAATGGGATAAAACAACAAATTATCTAGACACATTAGAATTGGTTGGCAATCAATTTATTGAAAATCTCTAATCGGATGTGATTTCACCCATTTGAAATGGTTACTCTAACAATGGAAGTTGAAGCAACTAAAATTACGACCAGATTAAAAGACAGTAATTCGGTCAACAGTTGTTGTATGGTATTTATTATCCGTATTGGTTAAAATGTAGAAAAACGCAGTTTTTAGAAGTTGTTCTTCTCTATTGAAGAGAGTCCTTTTCAGGATCATGATCAATCCAAAGCTGTCTAAAACTGAAACAACCAGACTTTAAGTAATTAAGAATACCCAATATTATTTTTTATGAACAATCTTATGGAAATGGAAAAATAATAGGGTTTAAAAAATAAAATTCATGAATTTTAGAGTCTTTTTTTTAAAAATACACAACGTATTAAAATCAATGAATAACTTGATCGTCAATTATTTCCTATAACTTTTTAAAAACTCAAAAGTATTTAACCGAGAGAAAAAGATACTAACTAAAACATTGCTCGTATGAAAACAAGATTCTAATAAAAAAGCCTAGAAAATGTTGGAGCTTTTCTAGGCCTGAAATTCCAATATTGTACAGACAATATCTGAAACCATATAAATATACTTCTTTTTTGGATTGATGAAGGTTTAAGGTTCATTAATGACAAAGGTGAAGGCGTCTTGTACAGTATTCGCATTGACACCTAATATCCCGCAAAAATTCGGGATAAAACATCAAAAATTAATAACTAACAAACTATTCAGATTATGAAGTATTGTTTATACAAAAAAATGCTGTTGCTTGGATTTGCTCTCGCTTCAAATGTAATCCTCGCACAGACTAAGACTGTTTCGGGAACAGTACAGGACAACCAAGGAACCCCATTGCCAGGGGTAAATGTTGTTGTAGATGGCACTACCAATGGAACGCAAACAGATTTTGATGGAAATTATTCCATAGAAGCATCCGAAGGAGAAGTATTGAATTTCTCCTATATAGGAATGGTAACGGCCACTGCGGTAGTTTCAGGTACAAACACTATCGATATTGTTATGCAGGAAGATACAAACCTTCTTGATGAGGTCGTAGTGACCGGATATTCCAAACAGTCCACCCGAAATATTACGGGTTCTGTAACTGTAGTGGATACGGAAGATTTGGCGGCCACATCACCTGTAAATGTAGAGCAGGCTCTTCAAGGGCAGGCTTCGGGTGTGGTAGTAGGCTCTGAAGGTGGTCCGGGAGGAGAGGCCCTTGTCCGGATCAGGGGTTTTGGAACCATAAACAATAATGACCCGCTCTATATTATAGATGGCACACCGACAACCTCTGGAATTCGACAGCTCAATCCAGCGGATATTGAATCCATACAAATCCTGAAAGACGCTTCATCTGCCGCCATTTATGGATTTAGGGCTGCAAACGGAGTAATCATCATTACCACCAAAGGTGGAAAATACAATAGTAAATCCAAAGTTGAGATTGGGGTAAGTACAGGTATCGACTTTGTTGCCAAATCTGATTTTCCAAAATTTTTGAGTCCTCAAGAATCGGCCAATGTTATATGGCAGCGGTTTCAAAATGATGGTGTTGCACCATCGCACCCTCAATATGGTAATGGGGCCACTCCTGTACTGCCCAATTATTTGACGCCCACTGGAGCGGACTCTGTGGATGAATCCACATATGACCCATTGACCAATAAAATTACCAGGGCCAACAAAAGTGGCACCAATTGGTTTGATGAATTTTTTAATCCCGCACTGACCCAGAACTATACCTTAGGGATGTCCGGTGGATCGGAGTCGGCCAAGTTCAATGTAGGGATGGGCTTCCTTAAGCAAGATGGTGTAGCCCTAGAAACCTACTTTGATAGATATACCCTTAGGGTAAATTCGGAATTTAAAGCTACAAAGAACATTAGGATAGGGGAATCGTTCAACGTTTCATATTCAGATAGGGTCGCAGCAGGTGGTAACCAAAGCACAGGGGGAGACATTTCGTTTCTATACCGTGCAGACCCTATTTTGCCAGTATATGATGTCGCCGGAAACTATGCGGGGACCAGAAGTGTTGGATTGGGAAATGGCTTTAACTCAGTTGCGGCCGCAAAAAGAAACAAGGATAATATATTCAGGTCATTAAGGGCACTGGGCAATGTCTATGTAGAGGTAGATCTTTTGGAGGGACTGACCTTCAAGACCAATATTGGGTTGGATTATGATAATTCCCATTGGTCCACTTTCAGGTTCTTGAACCCTGAGGTGGCCGAACCCAATGCAGTCAATGGGTTGACCGAGAACACCATATACACAATTTCTTCGACCTGGTTCAATACCCTTAATTATGCAAAGGATTTTGGACAGCATAACGTCAATGTTTTGTTGGGAACGGAATTTTTCAAAAACCAATTCAAGCAATTTGGGGCAACCAGAAACGAATTCTTCACCAACTCCCTGGATTACAGATATCTGAATGCTGGTACGGGCACAAGTACAAACTATGGTTTTGGGGGCAAACGATCTTACTTCTCATCCTTTGGAAAAATAGACTATAATTATTCGGACAAATATTTGGTGTCTTTTTCAATGCGTAGGGACGCCACTTCCCGTTTTGCAGAGAATAAAAGGGTAGGTTACTTCCCATCGTACAGTGCAGCTTGGAGATTGTCCAATGAGAAGTTCCTTGAGGATTCAAACATCATAAATGATTTGAAAATCAAATTGGGATATGGCGAATTGGGGAATGAGAGTATTCCACAGGGAAGAGTTGAAAACTTGTACGGGAATGATATAAACACCTCCAATTACTCCGTTACAGGGAGCAATAGTTCCGTGGCCCCGGGCTATAACCTAACCTCTATAGGAAACCCTAACCTTAAATGGGAAACCACGACCACAAAGAATATTGGTGTTGACGGAATCCTTTTTGACAATAAGCTCAACTTTAGTTTTGAATACTACGTATCGGAAACCAAGGATATGTTGTTGCAAAGCGCGGGCGACATTACCATTATAGGGCATGTAACTGCCCCATATGCCAATTTAGGATCCATGGAAAATAAAGGATTCGACTTTTCCATTGGTTATAATGGCAGTATAGGTGAGGAACTTAAGTTCAATGCATCGGCCAATATATCTTCCTATAAGAATAAGGTGCTTAGCCTAACGGATAACCCTGATTACTTCTTAAATGGCAATGCTGCCAGGGAAACCTATCCTTCCCGAACCCAGGCTGGACAGGCATTGGCTTCGTTCCATGGATTTATAATCGATGGGATAATCCAAAATGAGGCAGAACGGGATGCGACTGCAGACTATGGCGGAAAAGATGTGGGTACCTTTAAATATAGGGATGTGGTTCCCGATGGGATCATTGATGACAATGACCGCACCTTTATTGGAAGTCCCCATCCTGATTTTACCTATGGATTGAATCTGGGTATGCAGTACAAGAACTTTGACCTATCAGTATTGTTCCAAGGAAGTGAAGGGAACGATATCTACAATTTCACCCGGTTCTTTACTGATTTCAATAGTTTCCCAGGAGCCAAAAGCCATAGGTATCAAAATTCATGGAGCCCTAACAATACAAGTGGAAAGCTGCCCCAATTGACCAATAATCCTGCACAGCATTACTCCAGTGCAAGTACATACTACATAGAAGATGGCTCTTATTTGAGACTGAAGAACATTCAATTGGGCTATAATTTGCCAGAATCATTGACCTCCAAGATAGGAGTAGAATCACTAAGGCTTTTTATTCAAGGAAAGAACCTGTTTACTTGGACCCAATACTCTGGTCTTGATCCAGAGATCAACCTTCAGAGTTATGGAGGGGATGATGTAAACCTTGACATAGGAATAGACCGTGGGGCATATCCAATTGCCAAATCGGTATTGTTCGGCCTAAATCTAACTTTATAAAAAACTATCATGAGAAACGTAATATTATTTTCACTTTTTACAGTTCTTACTCTTATCTCCTGTGAAAACGAGCTAGATATAAATCCGCAGGGGAGCCTTTCGGAAGGGGTTATTGAAATTAACGAGGAATGGGTAGGTCAGCAATTGGTGAGTGCCTATGCCATGTTGGATGGAAATCCAGGATATTTTTGGGCGCCTGCGTCCAATTGGACGGTTGGCGATGTGGCATCCGATGACTTTTACAAAGGAAGCGATATCTCTGACCAACCTCCTTTGAACGAGATAGAACGATATACCCCTGGGACGACCAACATCTATTTGATCAGAAAATGGCAAGCCATTTATGAAGGAATACATAGGTGCAACCAAACCTTGAACTCCATTGAACTGGCTATAGAAAATGGTACGGCAGAAAATGCGCTGACCACTCTTGGGGCCGAAGCTCGATTTTTAAGGGCACACTACCATATGGATGCCAAGAAAATATGGAATAATATTCCATATATTATGGAAACCACAACAGAGGCCGTGTCCAATGAGATTGATGCTTGGCCCAGTATAGAGGCAGATTTGGAATATGCCGTATCCAATCTCCCTGCTGCCCAGGATGATGCGGGAAGACCAACTTCTTGGACGGCCAAAGCCTATTTGGCCAAGGCCCATATGTTTCAAAAAGATATGGCAGCAGCAAAGCCAATCTTAGACGATGTTATTGATAATGGCCCTTACAGCTTGGTGACCAATTACCATGATAATTTCAATGGGGAGAAGAACAACAATTCAGAGTCTGTTTTTGCAGTTCAAAATTCTGTAAACGATGGTGGAGATGGCTATATTAATGGAAATAGGGGAAATAGATTGAACCATCCTTATTCCAATGATGCTCCCGGCGGAGGTTGCTGTGGATTTTTCCAACCTAGCCAAAATCTTGTGAACGCCTTTAAAACAGACGCCAATGGACTTCCTTTGTTGGACACATTCAATGATGTGGATGTAACGAACGACCAAGGTATTCCCTCCGAAGACCCTTTTGACCCTTACACGGGCAATCTAGATCCCAGATTGGATTGGACTGTTGGAAGAAGGGGAATAGAATATTTGGGATGGGGACCCATGCCTGGAATGAGATGGGTAAGGGACCAATCCAACGGAGGTCCGTATGTAGCCAAAAAGCATGAGATCCTTAAGTCGCAGGAAGGAACCATTTCTGCAGCAGGCCTGCCTCAGTACAATGCAATCAATACTCCTTTGATCAGATATTCCGATGTGTTGTTATGGAGAGCTGAAGTACATGTGGAAGATAATGAACTTCCAGAAGCCATGGGCTTGGTCAACCAAGTCCGTAGCAGGGCAGCCAACCCTGATGGATTTGTTAAGGATACAGGTGGAATGGATGCGGCCAATTATGTTATAGGACTATATGTGGATTTTCCAAACCAAGACTATGCCAGAAAAGCGGTCAGGTTTGAAAGACGATTGGAATTGGCTTCAGAGGGACATCGATTTTTTGACTTGGTACGCTGGGGAATTGCAGATCAAATATTGAACGAATATGTTTCCGGGGAGCAATCCAAAAGGGTGTATCTGCAAGGTGCAGTTTTTACATCTGGAACCAACGAATACTATCCAATACCCCTTGAAGCCATTAATACATCAAGAGGTGTTTTGCAACAAAACCCAGGATATTAGTTTTTGAGTTAGTTTAGTTTTTTAATTCGAGAGGCAGGATTTTGCGTAATCCAATCCTGCAGATCAACGATGAAGGGCAGTGTCCTCCTTGGATACTGCCTTTCTTATCAAGAATACCCCTTCCCCATACAATAGACGAACAATTTTATTCGCATTTATAGAGCATCAAAATGTTTTCAGTGAAATATACTATCTCCTACATGACAGCCATTGCGTTGTTATCCATCTCTTTTTCATGCAAGCACAAAGAATCTGTTTCTAGTTTAAAAACGGAAACACTCACGCATGACAATTTTATCCAGTATGTAAATCCAATGGTCGGCACCAAAAACATGGGGCATACATTTCCAGGAGCCACTTCGCCTTTTGGAATGGTGCAGCTTAGTCCCCAAACCAATAACCAGCCCTATGCCATAGAAGGTAAGTATAACAAACGAACCTATGAATATTGTTCTGGATACCAGTATGCGGATTCTACCATTTTTGGTTTTGGCCATACACATTTTAGCGGCACAGGTCATTCAGACCTTGGGGATCTAGTGGTTATGCCCACTACGGGAAAATTACAACTACAACCCGGAGATGCCTCGGAACCCGGTAGTGGTTACCATTCAAAGTTTTCCCATGAAAATGAACAAGCAGTTCCAGGGTATTACAAAGTAAGGCTTGAGGATTATAATATACTGGCCGAACTTACCGCTAGCGATAGGGTGGGTTTTCATCAATACACTTTTCCAAAATCCAATAGCTCACATATTGTACTTGACCTAGTGTCCAATATTTATCACCATAAAGATAAAAACGTATGGACTTTTGTTAGGGTAGAGAACGATTCATTGATTACAGGCTACAGACAGACCACCGGATGGGCAAGAACCAGAAAGGTGTTCTTTGCCATGAAATTTTCCAAGCCGTTTCAATCATACGGACACAAGAAATACGACACTATTCAATATGGTGGATTTTACCGTAGATTCGATGAAGAAAAGAACTTTCCCGAAATGGCAGGAAAGAATCTAAGGGCCTATTTTACTTTCGATACCAATGAGAATGAGACTGTAAAGATAAAAATGGCTTTATCTTCTGTGAGCACAAGAGGAGCCTTAAAGAACATGGAAGCAGAGATTCCCCATTGGGATTTTGAAAAGACAAAAAAACAAACCCAAGCCAAGTGGAACAAGGAGCTCTCCAAAATAGTTGTGGAAACAGAAAGCCAAGAGCAAAAAGAAACCTTTTACACGGCATTGTACCATACTATGTTATCTCCCATTATCTATGAAGATGTAGATGGAAGATATCGGGGCCTGGACCAAAACATCCATCAATCCGATGGGTTCCAGAACTACACCATTTTTTCTCTTTGGGATACCTATAGGGCCTTGCACCCCCTATTCAATATTATCCAGTCACAGAGAAACAACGATATGATCAAG
>JAAEZN010000119.1 GCA_018222835.1 Algicola sp.
TTTAATTTTTTATCTATTAATTTTTTAGTGGCTTTTTTTATAAAGTCCACCTTGCAATCAACAGAATCAATTACAGATTTAAAATTTTTAGCTTCAAATTCTGATGACTCAAGTTGTTTGGTCATATACAAAGGCTGATCAACTCCTGAGTTATTAGCTTTCATAAGCTCTTTTAACCTGTCAGGACCATTTACGAAATTTTCCCCATACATTCCCTCCAGGATACCAATAAGGCTATGTTTGTTGTTGGATGGGATTTCGGCATAGTCGTTCAAATTTTCAAATATTTTTTCATACCTATGTTTAATAGCTTCAAATCCAAAATGGATATTTTTCATATTCCAATGTACCCAGATGCATTGATCATGCCTTTTTACGAAGTCATTGTATAGTTTTAAAATACGAAGCTCTAATTCTCGATATGAATCTTGGATTTCCTCTTTTGCAATACTAGCTTTGTCGGCTTCAAAGTGGATTGCAAATTGCTTATCAATCTTGTCATCTAATGATTTTATTACAATTGAAGTAATTATTGGTGAAATATTTCCATAATCATCATCATAGGTTTGGCTTTGTGAATAATGGATGCACAATACCCGTGAAGGATCTTCAACAAGTTTATTTAGATTTCTTAAGGCGATTTTACGATCCTTATATGCTCCCATGACTATCTTCTAATCTTAATGTTGTATTTTATTCGATTAGAGCATAGTCTAATCTGGAAGCATTCTTCGCAGTTTTTCTTTTCTTCAGTTCTGAGAAATTTTTCTGACCAAATTAAATTTACGGCATCCTTTATTTTATTTTCAATTGTGTTCAAGTCCGATTCATAGAGCTTTTCTGGTGTTTTGACCTTATTTTCACCTATGACATAAGTCATAATATAGTCCGCTATTTCTCCTGTGAGTTCTCTATGTCCCAATGCGTAGAGCTTTAGCTGATCTTTAGTAATTGGTAGGTCAGCACTTTCCTCATCACTTTTGAATTCAATAATGGTCGTTTCGAACTTACCATCATCACTAATCTTTTTGATTAAATCAATCCTTCCTACTACAAGAATACTTTCATCAATTTTATACTGTACATCCTGTTCAACAAACTCTATTTGCCCAAAACTATCCTTATTGTCTTTGTAATATTCAGTTACATTATTTCTAACTTTATCCCACAACCTGGGTTTTAAAATTGTTGAATTTGTTAAATAGGGAAAATGAGTTTGTCTATCAATTACTTCATTTACTTGATTCAAATCTAAAGTTTCACCTTCTTTACCTCGTTTATGAAGTTCCATCAAGCAATTGTGAAAAGAACGTCCAACTCCCATCCTTTGATTAAGAGGATAGCGAAATCCAAAAACAGAAACAAGTTTAAATCTATAAGGACACTCGAATATATCTTTTAGAGTTGTGAAATCGAGAGCAATATTTTTAACTTTTGCTTTTGGACGTTGTTCAATTTTTGTTAGGTCAGAAAAATTCTGTTGCAGGTCTGAAACTAAAATTGGAAACAACCCAATTTTTGCCTTAATTAGTTCTTGAATGTAGGGAGATTCTATTTTATAGAGACGATTATTCAAATCAGGTGCCTGTGTGAGAAACAAAAATTTTTGACTTCTTGTCAAAGCCACATATAGTAGTCTTCTTTCATCCTCTTTATCTGGATCACCTTCATATCGGGATTGTTCTTTAATTAAACTTCTGTCTAAGAAATGCCAAACGTTTAGTCCTCCCCTTTTTTTTGATGGTAAGTAATTTTTATTCAAACCTGGTATTAGTACAACGGGAAACTCCAATCCTTTAGATTGATGGATTGTCATAATTTGTACAGCATTTGGAGTCTTATATGGATTGTTTAACCATCCTTCCGGATAATAGTCTTTGGCAACATAATTAATAAAACTCAAAAAACTAAATAAGTGAAAACTAGGATTTGAACTATTAAAATTTATTTCCTCAAAGTCATTAATTACCTGACTGAATTTTCCAAGGTTAAAAAAAATAATTTCAGCTCTTTCCTTTGTTCTTGTTTTAAGGTCAGGGGTAGAACTATTTATGAAAGAATCTTCAAATATCTCTGCATATGTGATAAAATCCCATAAAATTCCTTGAAGTGAATATTCCCAATTTGATTCTATTTCTGGAAGTTTGGGAAATTTTGAATCCAGGTCATCTAAAGCTTTTTCAAGCTTTTCATTCACAATGTTGTTATTGGGTAGATTAGTCCATAATTCTTTAAGTTCACCCCTGTTTATGTCACCATATAAATAATTGAAAATACCAAGTGCCGCTAAAATTTCTTTGGTCTCAAATAATTGATTTACCCCTGCAGTGATGTATGGAATATTGTGGCGCTCTAGTGCATCCACTATTGTTTCAGCCTTATTCCATGTTCTTAACAAGATACTCACGTCAGAAAAAGTTATACCTCTTGTGTCATTTTCATCTGAAAAAGGTACTCCTAGAATGTTATCAATGTATGAGGCGATGGCTTCATTCTCATCACTTACGGAATCGTATCTGTTGTATATTATATCCTGACCTTTCTTGAAAGTTTGCAATCTAGCAGACTTCATTTCTTTATTTGGAATTCTTCTCTGATTGTTGGAAATCAGAGTTTCGGCAAGTTTGGTGATGCCTTCAGAACTACGGTAGTTAGTATCCAAAGGGATGCTGTCTGTTATAGAGGACGGAAATTTCGTTTCAAAATCGATTATATAACGATTGTTACTTCCTCTCCATTGATAAATATTTTGGTCGTCATCACCGACAACTATTAGTTTACACTTACTAACCTCTTGAATTTTATTAATAAGTCGTTCCTGAATCGGATTAATATCTTGATATTCATCTACGATTAAGTACTTTATTTTGCTCTCAATTTTTGAAGATAAATTTGAATCTTTTTCCATGCATTCCATGGCTTTCTCCATTATCATGGAGAAATCAAAATACTTTTTATCCTTCAGTGCTTTTTCGTATTTAATTTTGGCATCTAACAGATTAGCGGGTAGTTCATGACTATCCGACTCTCTGATAATATCCATTATCTTGACAAAAAGAGAAGTGTCGATAAATCGTTTGAGTGGAACTGAAGGGTTCGATATTTTTTTTATTTCCTTCATCCCAACTGAATCATAATGTTTATCAATGAACAGTTTTAGTTTTATCTCGTCAAGGACAGAATAGCTTTGATATTCATACTCATTTTCCTGCAATGCTTTCAAACACCATCCATGAATCGTACCAATATACATATTGGCCATCCCACGATATTTTCCTACATTGTTAAGAATTTTATTTTTAAGTTCTGTTGCCGCTTTTTCAGTATAAGTAAACGCAATAATGTTCTCAGGTGCGATATCAAACCCATTTCGTGGATCTAATAAATATGCGACCTTTCCAGCTACTGTTGTGGTTTTTCCAGATCCAGCGCATGCAATAATTCTTAAATGTTTATCATTAGTAAGAATTGCTTTTTTTTGATTTTCTGAATAATTCTTGGATAGGTCAATCATGTATTGAGTGCAAATTATACCAAATGAATTCTAAACGATTAGTGCTTAACTAATTAAAACCTGATTACTTTTTTTTAAAGATTAATATTTTCTCCTTTCTCATCAACTCCGAAAAATTGTTTTTTTCAGGCATTCTTTTTGCAAGGATGTCTCTATTCAAGTCAGTGAGTAAAGAGACTCCTTTGTCTTCCATAAGCTCAATAAGAATTTTGTCATTTTTGACCTCTTTATTGTTTACAGTTCGATTGCCAATAGTCCAAGCAAGAAATGAATTAGATTGCATCTTGTCTAATATGTTTTCAATAGTTATATCTAAATCAAAGACAAAATTGGTAACCTTTTTGGCCTTTTGTTCTTCTTCATATGTAAAGCCTTCAAAAAATTGCTTTAGAGATTTTGATTTTGAAAATAAATTTTCTTCTATTACTGAATATTCTGATATGTTTTTTCCGCCAAGACTTTGAGAGTCAATCTCCTGTATAACGTCAAGGTAATTCAAGTTGATATCATTATCTATGTCGCTTTTTGGAATCCACTGCAAAGGCAGATATGAAAATTGACCATAAGTTACCGTGGTGTGGTTGTCTCCATATGGAGGTGATGTAACTAGTAAATTATATGATTTTTCAGTTCTTATTCTTTCCTTTGAGTCCCCCCATAATACATCAACATCATGTTTAAAATTATTATCGCTTGTTATGAGGTCTTTTTTTTCTAGTTCTTTTTTTAGATTAAATATGTCCTCGATGCTCCTCTCTGCAATTCGAAAAAAGAAATCCTTTGGTGATAACTTTCTTTTCTCAATATCCTCTTGGGTTCGTATGTGCATCTTAAAGGTTGAAGTCCTATCATTATTCGTCAACCGTATAACTTCGGCAAGAATAACCCAATAAAATTTTCTATGAAATAAGTTTTCTTCTTTTAAAATAACCCTTCTGATTTGTGAAAGTTCTATTTGAACATCTTTCTTGAACCATTTATCAATATTCTTGAATGAAATATCTATTTTATTTGACCAAGATCTTCTTATTTTTTCACTAATGTTTTTGAATCCCTCCCTTAAGTCATCATCATAGATGTGTGTTTTTACTTGGCTAACTAAAACTGATAAAGGATTAATGTCTTGTCCGAACACATTAATTCCGTAACGCATAGAAGTTACTAGTGTATTTGATGCCCCCATAAAAGGATCTATCATTGAGACTTTTTCTGGAAGTTCACTGATTAATGATTTGATAATGGACTCTTGAACACAAGGTACCATCATGGCAGGATAATTAATTATCTTTCTTGCATAGTCTCTATTGTCAAAGTCTTTTCCGTTAAGAATATCGGGACTAATAGATTCCAATGATTTTTTTAATGAATTATTCATAATTATTGTGATGCCAATTAAAATTCAGTGTTTTATTTGGCGCATAGAGAATAAATATTTCTTGGTTGCGGCTATATTTAATACCCATCTGTCATTCATGGGATTACGTAAGTCTCTCTCCTTAAGGGAACAAGACCTATTGCTCAAATATATTTACTTAAATGGTAAAGTCCTATTGGAATGTAATCTTTTTATTACTTAGTTGTCAATGAAGTGTGAGGATATTATACTCTTTTGTCCTTACTTCCCCTATCAAACCCAACTAGATTAAAAAGCTCCCGCATCCTGGACCGTACCCTGACACCATAGTGTTGTTCAAGTTCTTCGGCATTGAGGTTGGTAGTGGCATGGGTCTTTCGTCTGTCATTAATAAAAAGTTCGTGGCGGGAGAGTAATATCTCGCCCATGACGTTACAGTCTTTGCCAAAGTGTCGTCCAGTGGGTTCGACTCCGAGGTCATCGAAGCAAAAGAATTGGGAATTACCATAGTCCTCTATGATTTTATAACCGATATGGTTAAAGCCAAACACAATGTTTCGGCAGGGGATGACCTCATAGGGACGTTGGTGGGGAACCATATGCTTTAGCAATTTCATCAGGCTGGTCTTGCCACAGCCTACTGGGCCAGAAAGAAGGAGGCCTTTGTGGATGTCAATCCCCATTTGTGCACATCGTGCATTGTCCTGGATAAAGTAGAGGCAGAGCTTATAGAGAATTTCCCGATCTTCCCTGTGGATCTTGAACTTTTTGCCAAACAGGATTTTGCCTTTGGCATCGAGGTAGGTCAAGATTTTTTCAAAATCATAGTGGATTTCCCTGCCATTGAGGGTGCCCAGTGGATATTGGACGGCTCCCTCGGTGATGATATGTGGGGCAGTGTACTTCACAGGGGTTGGTTGTAGTCTTTGTGCTTCTTGGTCTTTAGGTTGTCCCGATATGGGACACTGGCCTTCTGTTTGTCTCCGTTTTCCAAATCCTCAAAATCCAAAATTTTAAAATCTTGCGGTTTGTTATTGTTTTTTTGGTTTTCCAAGGTTTGTATATGTTTGTTTATAGGTACCACTGCTTGTCCATTGCTTGTCCCGATTTTGGTACGGCTTGGGTCCACCACTAGTCCACCACTTGTCCCAAAATCGAACATCTTGATACGACTCCCCTTAAAGGGGTTGTGGGATGGGGTATAGATGATATAACCCCAATGGTCGAGTTCCTTGATGCATCTATGGTAGGTGGATTTGGATCCGATCTTGGCATACTGCATGACCTCGTCCCGGTTGATAAAGAATTCTGCTTTAAAATAGTTGGTATTCCAGAATTGGAACAAGGCCACATAGAGGCTGATATGGGTTGGGTTCAGTCGGCTGTCTTTGGAGAATTGACCAAAAACCCCATTGAGGTGTTTGATATAATTGACTTCTTCCAAACCTAGATACGATTATGGATCTTGTTCTGCTCCAATACTTCCATGATCTCATGGTACTCATAATAGAGGACCCCGCCGACTTTGGTGTAGGGGAGGGTGCCGTTGATGCGAAGGTTCTGCAAGGTGCCAGGCGAGATGCCCAACAATTCCCGGACCTCATTGGATTTGAGCCATTTCTTGTTCGATTGCTTGTTTTGGTTTTCCAATAAACCCTTGATGTCCTCCAGCAGTTCAATTTTGAACTCCATGAGGTCTTCGGTGGTAATGATGGTCGCTCCCATGTGTTTTGTGTTTTAAAGGAAGGACCACCTCCTGAATTTCATATCAATTGATGGCCCATTCATAGATTTGACTTTCACTCACAAAACTGAAAAAGCATTTTGGAAAAACTTCCCAAGTTGGTACCAACTTGGGAACGATTTTTTTGACATACAATTTGTATCGATTTGCGCACAATTGAACTTTTCATTGGTGTCAAAAGCTCTGAAAATTGCAAAAATCCGGCCTCAAAATGGCTTAAAACCAAAATTCCCAAGTTGGTACCAACTTGGGAAAAATCAAGTCGCTATTCTTCCAGGGATTCCATCCGCTGATTCAGCAGTTCGATAAGCCGATCCAAGAACCGCGTCCGACTGCTCTTCCGCGAGCGGATATCAATAAAGGTGTGATAGTAATTGCCCAGGTCCACATTGTAAAAATACTCGAAATGTGAGGCCAGTTCCTTGATATCAACGGTGCCACCATTGATGCATTTACTGGTGTGCAGGGCATAAAGAAGCTCGATAAGCTCCGTCTTGCCCCCGGTCCAAAATAATTTTGAGGGTTTTTCCATAGGTGTGTTCTTAGTAGGTTCCATATTGTTGTTGAGATCGTCCACTTCCTTTCTCAGGTACACGATGAGCATGTCATAGGCCATGATGGTGGCCACGGTACCGTCCTGACAGGTGGAGAACTCGTCATCGATCAAAAAGTGAAAGGATTCCAAGGGCATGCGCAGGTCCCGATTGCCCCGGACAAAATACTGTTCGTCCATGGACATAGCCCCACGCCGGTAATAATTATAGAATTCCAGGTTATCGTTAAAGAAGGTCTGCAGCTTATCGATCTGTTGCTGGAAGTATTTGATCTGGGCCACATCCTTTCCACGGGGCCGTTTGCTCTCAATACTGAAAAGCTTGATGT
>JAAEZN010000120.1 GCA_018222835.1 Algicola sp.
ATATATACTTCTGGTGATTTAGTGGAGTAAAATGCGCCTACAATATTGTTAGCGTGAGCTGAGCTGATCCCAAGCTGGACATTATTGATGGTCCTTAGATTGGTGTCTTCATAAATGGTTATCTCTCGGGTAATAGTATGCGACCGTTTACTATTGGAAGCTTTTAACTTAAGTTGATGAACGCCGGGGGTATTAATGGTAATAGTTGGATTTGTCTCCATGCTTGATGCTGGAACGGCTGTATCAAAAGTCCATTCAAAATTTGTAGCACTTATACTTTTATTGACAAGGCTGAGTGTAACGGGTACCTGAAAATCATCGTCCTCAAAAGCAACTTCATAATCGAAATCGGCATTGACATCAGGGATAACAGTTATGGTTTCCGATATCAACTGTGTTTCTCTTCCATTTCCCGCCTCTAGGGTAATCACATGGTCACCCGGTTCGTTAAAAACTATATACTGTGGTGACTTTTCTGTTGATTGAGATGGAGTAGCTTTTTCGAACTTCCATTGATAACTGTTCGCTCCTGTGGTCATATTCTTAATATTAACGGTAACGGGCGGGTAGTTATCGTCAACTATATGGGCTTCAAATTTGGGAATTATAGCTTCGTCTATCTGTATTTGATATTGAAACGTTTCGTTGCTTCCATCCCGGTTGGATGCCTTCAAGTCAATTGTATAGCTACCCGGTTTACTGTAGCCAATTATACCCGGGTTTTTATCTGTGGAGGAGGATGGCTTACCACCTTCAAAGGTCCATCGATATGTGTCTGCTCCTTCGGTAAGGTTATTTATTGTGACACGGACGGGCACGGAATAATCATTCGATTCCGCAATAACTTCAAAATGAGCCTTTATGGGAAGAGCCACTTCTTTGGCACATGAAACCAAAAAAACGATCAGAATGGCAATTGTTGCCTGTTGATACCGCCTCATAAAATCACAATCTTTCTGATTTCACTCCCTTTCGCCGTTTCCAAGAGCAGCAGGTAAACCCCAGAGGCTAAATCCATAGCGTAAGGTACTTGGTAATAAGCACTATCCTGTAATTGTTGCTCATCGTAAATATGGTTCGTGGCAAGGCCAAACAATCGCAAAGAGGCAGAAGAGGCTTCTTGAAGGGATACAACCACTGTGAATGTACCCGAAGAAGGGTTTGGAAACACCTTAAATTCTTTAATAAATGGTGTTACGGCTTCACCTACATCTGGATGTTCCCTAGCTTCTGCTACAATAATAGACTTTGTAATATCTTGGTAACAATCTCCTTGATAATTCCGAAGAATCACCTCGTAAGCACCTGGTTCTTCAAACCGAACAATTACAGTACCCTTTTTTTGCTCAATCACTTTCATTCCAACGGGAAAGAACCACTCTTCATTGGTTCCAATAGGATTACTTGTATTCACCAAAACAACATCCTCGCCTGCGAATGCTTGTGATGTAATCAAAAACTGGGAATCAATATCTATTTGAGTTGTAGTAATTTCAATGGTATCACTTCCGGAGCAACCTAAACTATTGGTCACCGTTGCGGTATATATACCAGGCTTGGATAAAGTGACTTTGGGTGAGTTGGTACTAAATCCATTATCAGAAGTCCATTGGTATTCGGCATTGGGATCGTTTATGGTAATATCCGATGTGTGCTCTTGCCCATTACAGAGCGTTCTATTTTCTCCCAAATCAACTTGCGTAGGGAACGGCGCTTCCAAGATTATTTCTTTGCTTACGGTGCAACCAGTAGCATCCATTACTTCTAGATTATAAGCTCCCTGCCCGATATTGTTCAGTGACAATGAAGCCTCATCTACGTTCCACAAGTAAGTATATGGTGGTATCCCACCTAAAATTTCCACTTCTAAACTACCATCTTCTGACTCAAAACAGGTAGGTGATACTATATCAATTACACTTACAGTTAACTCTTCTGGCTGGTCTATGGTCACCGTTGCACTTACTTCGCAACCATAAAAATCCATTACATATACAAAATAGGTGCCTGCAATTAGATTTTCCGCAATTTCTGTATCGGCTCCTGAAGACCATGAAATGTTATAAGGGGGCATTCCTCCTTCTATGGCTACCGTTGCCCATCCATCATTGCCATTGTAGCAACTCACATCCAGTTTATCCATTTGCAGAACAATAGGGTCGGTTTCCTGAACAGGGTATTCATAATCCGTTGGTTCCTCTAGCATATTATTCACGTAAACACCTAGAATAATTCCATTCGAGTCTTCAATATTGACCGCATATTCACCAGCATCCACATTATCCAATATATTTCCGGTTACATTTGGAATAGTTTGCCGTATATTTTGATCATCTTTCTTTTTCCAAGTGTAGATGTAGGCAAACTGACCATTTATCAATGGATCAAAAGGCACTCCTCCTGATGCGATAGCCATCAATTGACCATCATCGGATGGATTATTGAATAGGTTTTCCCCATTACAGGAAATGGGTATGGTCTGTTCTACACTCAATTCCAAAGCGGGCGGCTCATCCAAAATAAACTCAGCCACATAGGTGCATCCTTCTTTTTGTGTGGCGTTATCGTAGTTGGCATCGGTTACGGTAAGGGTATAAATGCCTGCGGGGATATCGTGTGCTTGTATGGCGTAGCCATCGGGTATTGCTTCGGCAAAAGTTGTATTGATGATATTGTTTTGGGCATCTCGCCATTCGTAGTTATAGCTATCATTGTTTAAAGGGGTGCCTCCATTTATTTGAACCGTGATACTTCCATTGGTAAAACCAAATGCTGTAGGTTGTACATATTGTGGGTTGGAAATTGATACCGGAGCATCGGGTTGCCCGATAGTTACTTCTGCCTCGGCTTCACAACCCCGGGAATCCATAACATAAATTGTATGGTTGCCTAACCAAAGTCCTTCGGCAGTTTCGCTTGTAGCTCCAGTTGACCAGAAATATTCAAACGGGGGTGTTCCGCCATTGACAACTGCTGTGGCTGTTCCGTCCGTACCTCCAAAACAGTTGATATCTGTTTTTTCTATCTGGACAGTGAGTAATTCTGGCTCTTCCAAGACATAAACCACATCATTGGTCTGTTGAAGCGTATTATTCACATAGGTGCCAATTACAATACCGTGGGCATCTTCAATGTTCACAGCAAATTCACCTGCTTCTAGATTACTTAGTACATTGGAGCCATTGTTGGGAATATTTTGCCAATTGTTTGGCCCAACTTTTTTCTTCCAAGTATATATGTATGCATACTGACCATCGATCAAGGGATCAAAAGGTACACCACCAGTGGCAAGTATGGTTAATTCACCATCGTTGGATGGATTGCTATATATATTGGCGCTGTTGCAGGAAATAGGAGTGGTTTCTTCCACTGTCAATTGCAGCTTAGGAGGGCCTATTAGCTCAAAATCTTGGGTTAAAATGCATCCTTGTATATCATCTGCTTCACTATAATTGGCATCCGATATGTTCAATGTGTAAGTTCCTGCAGTTACATTTTCCAAGGTGATAGGATATACATTGCTCACATACTGTGCAGAGGTTGTAGTGATAAGATTGTCATCTTCATCGTACCATGTATAATCATAGCTATTGTTTTGATATGGAGTTCCGCCCGAAATATCCACAGTGATGCTACCATCGGTAAAACCAAAGGCAGTGGGTTCTACAAAATTATCATCAGTAATCTCTCCTATTAATAGTGCCTTTGAAGGTTGGCCGATATATATATGGTCATCTTCTTCATTGGATGCGCATATCACATCACCTTTAACACGTTGTACGGCCACAGTATAATCACCCTCTTCCAAACCACTAAGAATGTGAGTATCCGTATTGTCAAAATCCATCCAACCTCCCTCGTTGTTGATTCTATATTGATAATTACCCTCCTCGGAGCCTCCTGATGCGGTTATTTTAAAACGGCCATCGCTGCCCCCATGGCAATACACATCGTTTAGTTCTTGGAGGGAGAAGGTTACCTCTGGTGGAGGTAATATGCTAAATGGATCAGTCGGTTCCAAACTATCCCATGGCAATATCCCATCACCATTATTTTTTGTCTGGTACTTTACTATATAACTACCCTCTGGCAACGGTTCATCCCATACAAAAGAAAAGGTAGCGTCTTCATTGTCGATTAGGATTGTCGTATTATCTTGATATAAAAGCTCGGTGTCGTTATTCGAATTATAAACCGAAACCACTAATTTTTCACCATCTTCCAAATCCCTATCCATAGTCATGTTAAAACTACCATCACCGGCTCCTACGCAAGAGGTTTTGTGAGGGGTTAGGTCGAGGAGTTGGGGGGAGCTTGACTCAATAGAGAAAAGTAGCATTTCCGTTTCCAAGTCAGGAGTTAAATTATTTGGAATATCCATCTCTATTTTAACTCGTAAATTTTGAATAGAATTAGTATTAGGCTCACCAGCTAATATTTCTCCCACTGTAGCTTTTAAAGGAAATTGGTGCTTAATCTCTTCTGGAAAGTCTTTAAAAACAATATTATCATCAAAACTATACCGCCATTTTACACCAGAAACATCAGTTGGTTGATCTTGGAAGTTATTATCCTCAGTTTTAAACAGCAAGTCCTCATGTGTTCTGTTATTCTCATCCGGCTGAACATAATTTGGAAGAATTGTTGTATAATGCCATACCGTTGGAACCTCTTCTGGGTTGTCTGAAAAAGTATCATGACAAAGTTGAATTTCCCCATTACTTCCAAAAGCAAATTGTTGGTATTTATTGATAACACCTGAGCCACCTCCATCACAAAGCTTCCCCCAGTTGGAATATTGGTTGTTGGAAACCGAGACAGATAGTGGAAAACCCTCTTTAAGAGCCATATAAATTCCACTTGGAACATTTAAAACGAAAATTTTATTGTTTATTAAAAGTTCATCTGACGGCGGTGAATTTAAAAAAGAATCATTCCCACTGTAAGTAGAGTTAAAAGATTGACCAGGATTTAAAACGGACGCATTCTTGTATGCTTTAGAAGCGACCCAAAGAGAATAATCTTGACATAAAATATTGTTACTAACTAGAAACAATAGACAAAATAGAATTAATTTGAGAACTTTTTTCATAGTATCTAATATTTTACATCCAACTTTGTAACTTCACTCACACCACCATCCCCAAAAACCACCCGAAATACATACTCGTATGTATTGTTTGGTTTTACGTCGCTATCCAAAATTCCAGTAACTTCTGTAGAAATCTCTTTTAGTAAACTCATGGCCTTACCTTTCACTCCTTTGTAAATGGTAATTTTGGATGCATTGGGCTCTTTATAAGCTTTCCATTGAATGGTAATTGTTCCAGCTTCCCTATCCACTTCACCATACAGTCCTTGTAAGGGAGGGTGTAAACTGGTTTTGGGCACAATTACCGTAAGTGGCGGTGCTGGGTCGGATTCCAGTTCGCTATCGTCAATGGCAATAAGGGTATAGCTGTATTGTTGTTCTTCTTTTACATCTTCGTCGGTCCAGCGGGCAGTTTTCCAGTAGGCAGTAGGCAGGGGTTCGGTAGGCTGTTTTGCAGTAAGCAGGGAATCAGTTTGCAGTTGGGAAGTGGACTGCGTACTGCTATCTACATCCTGCTTACTGCTATCTGGATACTGCATTCTGTCAACCGTATAAACAAGTTTCCAATCAGGGCTACCGGTTTGCTTTCGATACAGTTCGTGCTTTATTACATCATTGCTAGAGCTATTGGCCCAAACGAGATGGACTTTTCCTTCTGTTATTTTATATGATTTGAATACGGGTTGCGTAGGTTTTATGAAGTCTGGTTTATTGAGTTCCAAGATTTCAGAGGGTTCGGACATATTGAAGCGTTGGTCCACAGCAATTATCTGATAATATATCCTGCTATTTAAATTCTTAACCGAAACACTGTCATAATAGATTGTGTTTTGATGTGGTGAAATGGTAATCTGTGAATATTCCTCGTCTTTATTATTACCTCTAAAAATGCGATAGCCCAGTATATCTTTCTCGGTATTTGCTGCCCAACTTAGGGTTACTACTCCCAAGCTATCCACTTTTCCTGTAAACTCTTTGGGTTTAGTTGGTGGCACGGAATCTACAGGCTGAACCAAAGCGGGAAAAGAGGTTCGCTTGCTTCCATTTTTGCCCAATGCGGTAATCGTCATGTAATTTGTGGGCATTAAGCTATCATACCGTACTTTCCGGGCCTCAGGCGGAATATTTTTTACCACGGCTTTATAAGTCCCATTAACGTTATCACTTTGGTTAAGTTCAAACCCTGTGATCATAGTATTCCCTTCTTCCATAAACTCCCACTCCAACAATACCGTTTTATCATCTTCAAAATATCTTGAAGTGATATGGGGCACGTAGGCCAACTTTTTTTCTCCTTTTCCGGAAACCACTTCGGAGATGGGACTTAACTCCCCAAAAGGTGTCTTGCCCCTTATTCGATAATAATACGTCTGACCATTGGTAATGGAATCCGTATAAAACATCCGCATCGGGTCAGTTTTTTCACTATTATTGAGTGTGGTAAGAGGTAAATCGTTCAATCCTTTAAAATTGACCCCATCAATAGACCTTTCCACGAAATAGCTGTTATATGTCTGGTTATGGATGGCATAATTCCAGCTCAGCATGGATTTTCCATCAAAAAAAGCCACAGCTAAATCCAAAGGCCTGGGTAAATCTTCATAATCGTGAAGACCAATAAAAACCCCTCCTTCTTTAATTTTTATTAAAGTTTCAGGAACCAGTGAAGTAATTTTATATACATATTTTTCGTTCGCATACACCTCTTGATCTACATATCCCAAACCTGCCATTTGAGCTACTTCATAATCTTGGTCCGCAGCGTATAAACCCCATGTAAATCGCTGTTCTTGTTCTTCGGCTAGATTAATTATGGCCGACAGCTGATCCATACCCTCCACATCAAAAGCTTCTCCATAAATGGATTGTGCCATCACGGCTGCATTATCATTTTTATCTATCACCGACACCCATTCTTCCAACGGTTTGGGCTTAAAGGTCCCCAGAAGCTTTTCAATTGGGGCTGATAATGTTTTTTTATTGCGAGTGACGGTGTATCGTTTCACCTGATAACCATATTCGTTCAGCTTCCGCCATGCCAATGGTGTAGTAACTGCCCATCGGAGCATTATTCTACCATCTTGTTGTGGACGGGCCATCGCTACAATCTCCGGCGTTTGTTTAACCAATAAATCTTGCTGAGCGCTAATTTGAATTACAGTAAAACAAATTATCAACAATGCCATAAAGTTTTTTGAAGAAATCGAATATTCCATGGCCATATCGTTAATAGGGATTATTGTATTTAAAAATTTGTGAAGTCCCCTCGATTTCTCCAGGAAGCATATATTGGAACCTTACCTTATAATCCCCTGTTCTGATGGGTGGCATAATGCCATTTATGATGTAGTTGTACCTATCTATTTGGGTTTG
>JAAEZN010000121.1:0-5009 GCA_018222835.1 Algicola sp.
GGTTTATAGTCAACGGCGATACGGAGCCAATTGCCATCTCTCAAAAAAAATGGTATGTGGTTGCCGGAGTACTTTTAATTGGTGGAATAATTTACTTTATACGTTTCAGAAGAAAGAAATCAATCTAAATGTTTTAGCAATTCCTGTGCCTGTGTGTTCAAATTACTTTCTGAGGCAGCCACTTTTTCTAAGAACAATTTGGCCTGTACCACTTGTTCTTGTTTTAAATGAGCAAGGCCCAAATACCAATTTGAGGCAGTGGTGAAATCACTCCCATCTAACTCCCAATCATAACTTTGCAGTGCCTGGATCCCTTCTTCTGTTCTGTCTTGTGCCAAAAGGCCCACTCCCTTATAGAAAAGCAAATAGTCCTTTGGGTGCTTTTTGTAGAGACTGTCAAATGCCCTTACGGCTTCGTCATAATTGCCAGCATCGTAAAGTTCAAAAGCTATTGTTTCACTGTTTTTGGGTTCGGCCCCTCCCCGTGTCACAAGGTTTATAACATTTGGGTAAACCTCAAAAGTATCGGCATATAAACCTTGATAATCGGGGCCTGGTGCATATAAAATGGAACCAATCCCGATCAAAAGGGCAATGGCCGCAGCATATGGAATCCAACGGGTCTTCTTTTTGGTATTCTGATCCAATTCCTGAAGCCTATTTTTCAAGGTGCTGTGTTTTTCATGTACAATAGCACGCTTTACTTCCAATTCGTTGTATAGCTCATCCCGCAATTGGTCATCTTTCTCCAAGATTTGCTCCAACTGCCCAAACTCTTCGTCTGAGAGCTGGTTGCTAAAATATTTTTCTATGAGTTCATGCTTTTTCATACCGTTCTCTTGCTAATTTCCTCAATTGCGCCATGCACCTGTGCTTTTGGCTTTTCAATACATCTTTAGAAGCATATTGTAAAACTTCCTGGATTTCGTCCAAGGTCATTCCTTTGTAATAAAACAGTTCCAAGATCTGCTGGCACTTGCTTCCAAGTTGCTTCCACGATTTCCTCAAAATCTGTCGTTGTTCTTCCAATGCCTCGGTTTCAAACAACTGCATCTCTTCGGAGATATGTATAATCTGCCCTTCGTGATATAGCTTTTTTGTTTTGCCCAAGTGTTTGTAAATTTTAAATTTACCAATGGCGAACACATAGCTTTTTAGAGTGCTGGTCAACTTTTCGAGCTTTCCATTTTGTACGTTTTCGTATAAACTGATTATGGTTTCCTGATAAATATCCGCAACATCCTTTTCTTGGGCATTTAGTTTACGGGCAAACAAAAAAAACTCCTTCTTGTAGGTAAGATAAAGTTTGTCCAAAGTTTTTAAATCGTTCTGCTTTAACCTATCAACTAAATATTGATCTTTTATCATTTATACGCAATTAAGAAAAAAGTCAACATCCATTAAATGTGAACTCTTTTGTAAAGAAAGTCATCTGGGCTTTCTTGGATCAAAATATTGGGCCATGGAGTTTAAGTGTGGTACTACAAAACTCCGTGGCCCATGTACAAAGTACCTTACAAATATACCATAGAAACGGAAAAGGTTTCCGGCATTTACGTTCCCTGCAATGATTTTCCTTCGAGTGTTATCCGGTGCATCGAAGTAAACCCTTGATTTTGTGCACAATTCAAAATACTTCACATTTTTTTTCGTCTCAGATGTTTACTTTTTTATTCTCTCGGCATTAATTGGGTGAAATCTTAATATAAACTTTCAAAATGAAGAAAACAGTATTGTTTATGGCCTTTATGGTCGGGGTGTTGGCTACTGTCCAGGCCCAAGAAGAAACCAAGATCGGCGCTTTTGTTGCCTATGGAAGTGAAATTGAAAGCATTGGTATTGGTGCCAATGCCGAATTTCCCATTGCGGAGAACCTCACCATTTCCCCGTCGCTCGTCTATTATTTACCCAAAGAAGAATTCGGGGTCAAATGGAGTTGGTTTGAAGTGAACGGAAATGCCAATTATTATTTCGTGAATGATGACAATCTTGGCGTTTACGCACTTGGCGGTCTCAATTACAGCAGCATAAAAGTCTCCTACGATGGGAGTTTAGGTTTTGGCGGAAGTTCTTCGGTTTCAGATGGAAAACTTGGCCTTAACCTGGGCGCTGGTGCCAATTTTAATATCGGAGGCAGTATTACCCCTTTTGCAGAACTTAGATATGTTGTTATTGAAGGTGGGCAGTTGGTGGCCGGAGCGGGAGTGAAATTCAATCTCTAATGCCCTTCCATATCAAATAAATACTAATTAAAAACCATACGAAATGAAATTATATCATAAATCCATATCATATCCAAGTCTGCTTATTTTTTGTTTGGCATTAATGGTGTCCTGTTCTAAAGACGATGGGGTGGAAAACGAACCACCTTTGGTAGATAGCGAACCACCACCGGTGGAATTGTTGCCTCCCATTGCTCTGGATTGCGATTATTTTAGTGAAGACCGCATCATGCAGAACGATACCTTGCGTCCTGTGGACTATATAATAAGCTGCTGGACCAATGTTAAGGGAAGTTTAAAAATAGAACCGGGCGTAGTCATCGAGTTTGAAAACAATGCAGGACTATATGTCAATCTTGACGACAAGGTTTTTGAAATCAAAGGAACCGAGGAAGAGCCTATTCTTTTATCGGGCACTTCCAAACAGAAAGGGTTTTGGAGGGGAATTTTCCTTACAGAGGCCCACAACCCAAATAACCTAATCGAACATACCAAAATAGAATATGCGGGTTCGCAGGACCTTACCTCCTCTTCCCCAGTGTATGAAGGTACTTTGGCATTACGGGGAGTTTCGGGAACTCCACCTCAGGCACTTACCCTAAATCATGTAGAGATAAGCAATGGCGGTAGTGTAGGGCTGGACTTTCATGGTATTGAAAAAAATGCCACCGTATCCACTTCAAACCTTACCATCTCGGGAAATGAAGATGTACCGGTAAAAGTATCTGCGGAGATGGCACATGTTTTTGACAATACATCTTCCTATTCAGGAAATGCCTTCGATTTTTTCAACATTACCACATTCCACTATGAAATTGAGGAGCAAACCGTTAACTGGCAAAAACTTGATGTCCCCTACTTGGTTGACCGCAGGGTACACATTAAACACAATGGTCACTTGACCATTGAAGCAGGTGCGGAATTGCAGTTTAGGCCCGAAGCCTACCTACAGCCTTATGATGGCTCGACCGATGCGGGGAATGAACTGAGCCTGAAAATTCAGGGCACAGCGGATGAACCTGTCCTTTTAAAGGCACATGATGGTGTTTCATGGGGTGGTCTGTTCTTCGGCTTTACACAGCAGGACAATATCATTTCACATGCCATCATTGAAAACGCCAAAGGTGATTTCCCGGTCGGAAATCATGAGAATACCGGTGCCATATACTTGCACGCACGACCCGTGTTGACCGTGGAAAGTACGATTTTTAGAAACTTGCAAAATTGTGCATTTTATGGTTATAGCACCGATCCGTTTGAAAACGTAACGGTAAGCAACCTCATTTTTGAAAACGTAGGTTCAGAATATTGCACCCCATAATCAAGCAGGATAAACACAAACGGCAGGTATTCCTTTTGAAGCGTTCCCCTGACTTGCCGTTTATTTTCTTAATAACAGTTATAATATCCAAATACTTCCAAATAGTCAATGCCGAAGGTATCATCAACGGTAACGATTTGGAATATCTATTTTGAACAAAACTCGAGCAAATCCATTGCTTTGCCCAAACCGGGAGAATATCCAATTGTACAAGGTTTGGCAAATACCAATGATCAAACATCCTTTAATGCCTCCATCTCAGTGCGGACTGATGCAATAAGCGAAATAGGGGCAACTTTTGGAGGGAACGTTGGCGCAGTGAACGGTACATTAAAAATAGTGAGCAACATCAATGATATTATAAAAGGAACATTCAGTTTTGAAGCCTACTCGTCCAATGGGCAAAAGTTAAGGGTAACCAACGGTCAATTTGTAGCACCTAAAGATCTTTGGTAATCAGCTCAACAAAAAACATACAAAGACATGAAATCGAATACATTGCATACCATCATACTATTGGCCATTTGCATCTGGTTTGGCAGCTATACTGTTTTTGCACAGAACATGGACAAAGATGTACTTATCGGAACCTGGGAAACTGCAGGGACCATTATGGGAGATAATGGCGAAGGCTGGATAATGCCACATAAGCATTCTGCTCCCGATTGTGGTAACGACCATACTGTATTTTTTGCGGACGGGAACGGTAAAGAAGTAAAATACAATACAAATTGTGAGCCCATAGAACAACCCTTCCAATGGAAATTTGAAGGTTCTAAAGTAATGCTCTCAAGAGGCGAAAAGAACATCGCCTGGCACATATTGAGTTTGGAGGATAACCAATTGAAAGTCGGAATTCAGATTCGTTCAAACTCAGAATATAAAATGTATGTGGCCTATAACAAGCAACAGTTATAATTCAAAAAAAAAGTAAACAATGAAACAAATTCAATTATATCTTTTTGCATTATGCATATCTGGATCAGTCATTATTTCTTCATGTACCCGGAGTGATGGAAATGAATCTGGCGAACCCAATAACAAGGGCAACGAGCACACTTATCAGATAGAAATAGCAAACGGAATAACGTATCAAGGCAGTATTCCAAAAACCGCGCCTGGTGTGGCCGAAGTCTATAACCCAATTTCCTTTATAGAATATAACGAAGAGATAGAAAGCAGAATACTGACCGGACTTTTAATGGATTCAGGGAAATTTCAATTTGGGATAGGAGTCGCGCTGGATGCCGACAACAATCCAAGCATCCAAGGAAACGGCCCTGGATTGACCTTTGGCGAGTGGGGTGTTGAAGAAAAATATAGCCCGGTAGGCAGCGTTGACATGACGTTGAAAAACTATGTGGAGCACTCTATTTCATTATTTGGAGAAGAAGCAACTGTGGCATCATATACCTTAACTTTTAGTGGCACCTTTAAGTTAGGGCCAGATGGTGAAGAAGTAAGGG
>JAAEZN010000121.1:5019-7435 GCA_018222835.1 Algicola sp.
CGCACCCTAATAATAATATTGCGCAAAATATATAAAAACAAACAATATATAATCTACATTAAAATGAAGAATATAGCGAAACATTTATTGAAAGCTACTATATATATTACACTTTGTACAATGATTTCCCTAAGTGTGAGTTGTTCCGGGGAAGATGGTCAGGACGGTATGGACGGAGCCATGGGACCACAGGGCCCTGCTGGGCTAAACGGCCAAGACGGTCAAAATGGAAATGCCAATGTAATAGCTTCGGACTGGTTCCAGGTACAATATGACGTTAAGGACAGTGCAAACCCACCTACTTGGGGATTAATGACTTTTCAGGACGAAGACATTCCTGAACTGAATCTAGATAATTTTGTGGAAGAGGGAGGGGCACTTTTGGTTTATGCTAAATTGTATGAAGGCCCCACTGAAGACGATTTTATAATCTTATCAACTCCCGTTTCTTTCGGGTCCCTGGTTTTTACAAGCGGTTTTCAATATACAGAAGCGGTACTGAGTCTGGTAATCGAGATCCGATCCCATGACGTATCAAGCTTAGAGAACATCCCAAACCTAACGTTTAGGTATGTATTGGTACCGTCCATGACGATGCAGTCTTTCGATTTGAACAAAGGCAATTTCCCGGAAACTTTTGATGAGGCTGCCACGCTTTTTGGGTTGGAGGAATAGCATCCTTTAAGTTCATTGGAAGCACAAGATGTGAGGTCCATAGACATCCTTTCAATTTCTAACCATTAACCATAAGGCTATCCCAAGGCTTGATCAAGCCTTGGGATTTGCTTTTCCTATTAAAGTTTACCGTTCAGGAAAACGGTTTATTGAAATTATGCATATGAACCACGCAATTTAAGATTTCAAAAAACAATACTCGCACAAACATCTTTGATTTACATTTACTAAAAAAAGTAAAGGCCTATAAACGGAAACAATAATGAGTTGAAGGTCTGATGCAATCCTTCCTAAAAAACCGGACTGGTCGGGATTAGACAAAAAGTTTAATTTTAACAGTAAGATTTTCTGAAGACCATATGACTACGTCAACTAAAAATGAACCGGGCTTGGTCTAAAGTTAAGTGATGGTTAATGAATCTTTAAAACATATTCAACCGATGCCCAAGTATTTTGGAACACTTTTCTTTCATGTCATCGGAAAGAAAAGAAATCGATATTAAATCTTCCCTTTTCTCTTTTGCTTGAAACATGTCCTGAAGTATGGTTTCTATAGTTTTTCGTTCAACTATAATCGCTCCTTCGCATAATAATCCGTAAAGTCCGATGCTTTTAAATTACTTTTTTTTTCTTTCAGGGTCAATGCAATTTCTTCTTCAGGACTTTTGATCTCAATGGAGAAGTTCAAAAAATCATAAGCAGGTGCCAACGTCGTTTTGCCATTCTTTGTAATCAAGGAAAAGTTTTTTAGGTGCACATCCTCGTTTCAAGTCACAAAACAATAGACTATCCTTTTGAAAAATTCTACTTTCTCAACCACTGGAAACGTACAAAACTCTTCGATAACGGGCACCAATTTCTCCATACTAAAACGATACTTGGTATCCTTGGTATTTCCGGTCAATTGGGCAAAATCTTCCGTCTCATACTTTTTCCCTTTGCCATTCGCATGGTCAGGCCCTCGTTCTCCGGTAATTCCGGGAAAATATCATTTTGAGGTTTTATGATATAGGTTCCGAATTGAGCCACTACTTTGAATTCTTGTTCGATCACGGAAATATTCGCGCTTAATTTAGGCCGTACCCCCTGTATGGATAATTTCTTTGCCCTGTTTGCCGCTTCTCTCCTCAATTCCGAAGCCGTATAGGGCAAATCATTTAACTTGGCGGTAATCATTTTGAGCCCTTTCTCACTATATTTTGCCGTACCGCACGGTTCATATGTGATAGGGCATCTATTCATCATCCATAGGTTTCCGGTTACTGCACCCACCAAATCAGCACCGGTGGCCATTAACTGGGAGAAATAATCATTGTGGTCAATTTTGGAAATCTTAAGTAGTCCTTCCAACATAATACCTTCAGGCAACAATTCTTCAAAAAAGGGAGGGAACCCATTAAAACTGAATTCCTTTTTATCAACGGGTATGGTCAATGAAATCGCCTGACCACTATAACATCCAAAAAATACAGGTCCTCGGTCCCCATTAAATGGAATTTTTTGAATACAATACATTAAACCTGTTAATTGTTCATTTAATCTCTCTTATATCCCGTTAAAATCTATCTGTACCTGTTGTAAAGATTAGCCTATTTCTGAAATTTTTACCGGTCTACCCTCTTGTAATGATTTATATGCAGCAAGTCCAATTTTTAAGGATTGCATTCCATCCGCTCCTGTAACCGGCATTGCTTTATCATCTAAAAGAGCATTAATGAATTCCAATATTTCTGCCTTGTAG
>JAAEZN010000018.1 GCA_018222835.1 Algicola sp.
TACTGATACTATGGGAATGGAATGAAATTAAAATTATATTTAATTTGAAACCTGTTTTTGATACAAGCATAAGATTGGAAAAAGATGTTCTTTGGCAAATTGTTGGGTCAATTCTATTTGCTTTTACTTTTATCTACAGATTATTGATCAATAAATATAATATTGGATTATGGGCCTTAACCTGCTTCTTAATTGGGGCTACAGGTCTAATAATAGGACTATACCGGGAAAGAAAAAGAAAAATCCAACTACAACAGCAGCTCTGAGTTATTTCCAATTCCCATCAATGCTAAGGCAACTTTTTAAAATACTTTACCGGACCAAGCATTTATATTCGTATTGTTTCCTGCCATTAAAAGCTAAACTGTGGATAAGAATACGTTTCTTTGATGAATTTACCGCTCAAACCGAGTCCGTATTCTGATTTTCTTCTGCGGATACCTGGTGTTTGTAAGAGTTTTTTACAAATTACCCCTTTTCGAAGCACTCGATATCAATCTTTATAAATTTTGTACCTTCAACCGCCTAATAATCAGAAGCAAATGACTGGAATAGTAGTATTAATCGCGGTATCCTGGTTACTGCTTCATTTTATAGAAAAAAAAACTATCCTTGCCCTTGGATTCCGACCTCTTCCCAAAAGACTTAGCCAATTCTTCCTTGGATTCCTATTTACGGCATTCCTTTGTGTTCTTGTTCAATTATTGGAATCATATTTAAAATCATCTGAATGGGTTTTGAACAAAAATATTTCTAGCGGAACCGTATTAAATTCATTTTGGTGGGATTTTAAATCTGTACTTACCGAAGAGTTGCTATTCCGTGGAGCTCTATTATATATTTTGATCCAAAAAATAGGAGCGCGAAAAAGTATCTTGCTCTCTGCTATTTTATTCGGTATTTATCATTGGTTCTCGTACGGGGTATTAGGCAATGTTATGGGCATGATTTTAGTTTTTATTGGAACTGGGCTCATGGGCTATGCCTGGGCTTGGGGCTTTTCCAAAACCAAATCGATCATGTTGCCATTTGGTCTTCATTTAGGCTGGAACTTTGTTTACAATACAATATTCTCAAAAGGACCTTTGGGTGAATTGGTATTAATTTCAAAAGGCGGAAATGAATTAACAGATTGGGCTTCACTACTCAATTTTACCAGCGGTTTAATCTTGGTTCCCCTATTTGTTTTGATCTACGTAAAATACTTCGTAAAGTCACACCCGAGCACTGAATAGATTCTTGATAAAGGCTTAAATTTGACAAATAAGGAGGAACTCTTCTATTTTACTTCATAGAACTATCACTGAACCAACCACAGAAGGCTCCCAAAGTCAATCAAAACAAGTATGGTTGAGAAACTATAGATTTAAACGAAAACAGAACAATGAACTGGATACTATTGATCATCGCCGGACTTTTTGAAATTGCCTTTGCCGCATGTCTTGGAAAAGCAAAAGATGCCACAGGAATCGAGGCTACCTATTGGTATTTGGGTTTTTTGGTCTGTTTGGCGATCAGTATGGTACTTTTGGTAAAAGTTACCCAACAACTGCCAATAGGAACAGCCTATGCCGTTTGGACAGGCATTGGTGCAGTAGGGACCGTTTTAATGGGAATCTTGGTTTTTAAGGAACCGGCAACCTTTTGGAGGATATTTTTTATCACCACATTAATTGTTTCCATTATTGGACTAAAATTAGTGTCCAATTAATGCCTTTTTGAACGGCTACCTACCAAACAACTAATTTTATTGTTGAATTAGCTTCTTTTTGATAGTTTTAATAAGTCAACACTTTGGCTATGAAAAAGATTACACTAACCTTACCTATTTTTCTACTCACTTTGTTGGGCACATTTGCACAAAATTCCAATTTTATTGGAACTTTCATCAATGCCACAAATAGTGTTTCCATTCAATTTAAGCGTGTAGGAGATGAATATCATGGTACGCTGGCTACCGTTGGAGCCAGTTTTGCCATAAGGGCCACAGGTTCGGGCAATCGTATTAGAGGTGAGTTTTATGGATTGGACGGTCCGGTAGATTTTGAAGCGAATTTAAAAGGCCTGAGTATGAGTGTTAGGGCCACAGGCTTTAATGAGCCCTTTTATAAATATTCAGATCAGCATAATCTAGGTAATTTTAATCTCACTAATTTCATGAAGGACAATAGTGGTGCGAGTGCGAATGAAGTTTTTAGGTTACCGACCACTCCCCAGACCACACAAAATTTTAATGGTGGTTTCTCTGAATTGAACAATCAATCCTTATCAAACATTATTTCGGGAAGTCAATTGGCTTATTCCCAACGCACTTCTTATGTCAACGATAGTATGGCCAGTTCCACAACCTATGTGAATTTTTGTAACAATGGAACCTTTTCCATAAACATGGATGGTTCTTTTAATGTTGAAAGCGAATATGGAGACGATGCACAAGAAGCATCCAACAATACAAATTCGGGCACTTGGCAGTTGGTCAATTACAAAGGTCGGCCCGCGGTCTATCTGCAATACTATAATGGACAAACCAGTCTAACTCCTTTTAAAGAGATTGATGTACGAAAAGGCAGATGGCGACTAGGGAACACCCAATACGCATTGCAGCGGAACAAAGTCCGCTGCAATTAGCCTTATCTATATGTACAAAAAAGGATTATTCCCCCATTGCAGCTGCAACGGCAGCAGATAGTCTCTTATATGTTCCGTTTTCCAAACGCTCCCTGATCGATGAGAAAGCATCAAGTGTTTCCTCGATGTCTTTCATAGTATGGGTAGCTGTTGGTATTAAACGTAGTAAAATCAACCCTTTGGGTATTACCGGATATACCACAATAGAGCAGAAAATTCCGTGGTTTTCACGTAAATCCTTCACAAGGGCCATTGCCTCTGGAATACTCCCATTTAAGTAAACCGGGGTTACACAACTTGTTGTAGTACCAATATCAAACCCTCTTTCCTTTAATCCATTTTGAAGTGCATTTACGTTTTCCCACAACTTAGCTTTAAGTTCTGGCATGGTACGTAACATATCCAACCTTTTCAGAGCCCCTTTAACATAAATCATGGGCAATGATTTGGCGAACATCTGTGAACGGAGGTTGTATTTAAGATACTCGATAATTTCTTTATCTGCGGCCACAAAGGCTCCAATACCTGCCATAGATTTGGCAAATGTGGCCAAATACACATCAATTTCGTTTTGCACTCCTTGTTCCTCTCCTGCTCCGGCACCTGTTTTGCCCAATGTTCCAAATCCGTGGGCATCATCTACCAAAAGCCTGAATTGGAACTTTTTCTTAAGCTCTACGATTTCTTTCAAGATTCCTTGTTCGCCGCGCATACCAAAAACTCCTTCGGAAATCACCAAGATCCCACCACCTGTCTCATTGGCCAATTTTGTAGCGCGCTCTAGGTTTTTCTCTAAACTTTCAGGGTCATTGTGCTTAAAAGTAAAGCGTTTGCCCATATGTAGTCGAACACCATCAATAATACAAGCATGGCAATCCACATCGTACACAATAATATCATCTTTGGCCACTAAAGCGTCGATTACCGACATAAATCCTTGGTAACCAAAGTTAAGCAGGTAAGCGGCTTCTTTATGAACAAATTCTGCCAATTCGTTCTGTAATTGTTCGTGGTAATCGGTATGGCCGCTCATCATTCGAGCACCCATAGGATAAGCAGCTCCATGTTCCATTGCAGCTTCACCATCCACTTTCTTTATTTCGGGCAAGTTGGCGAGACCCAGATAGTCATTGATACTCCACGTTATTACGTCTTTCCCTTGAAATTTCATTCTGTTGGAAATGGGACCTTCCAATTTTGGAAATACGAAATAGCCTTCCGCCTGTGAAGCCCATTTACCCAAAGGTCCTTTGTTCTCAATGATTCTATCGAATAAATCTCTCATCTACATTAGTATTAATTCATCTGCAAAAGTATATATTTTTATGAACCTCGCACAACGATTTTCTTATATATAAAAAAACGGCAGTGAAAATTCATTGCCGTTCTTGAGGTATTATAGGATACTAATTTATTTTATATACTTGATTTCTTCTGGAACTTCGGCATCCTGAATATCAAAAAACCCTTGATTATCCATCCATTCATTGCTGTAAACCTTGCTCATATATCTTGAACCATGATCAGGGAACACAACAACAACATTACTTTCCTCAGTAAATTCGCCTTCCGTATTCAATTGATACAATGCCTGAGTGGCGGCTCCACTGGTATATCCTGCAAAAATACCTTCGGTATGGGCCAATTTACGGGCCATATGGGCACTTTCGCCATCGGTTACCTTTACATATCTGTCAATCGCATTGAAATCCGTTGCTGCCGGAATCAAGTTCTTGCCCAAGCCTTCAATTCGATAGGGATAAACCTCGTTATGATCAAATTCCCCTGTTTCGTGATACTTTTTCAATACTGACCCATAAGCATCGACCCCCAAAACTTTAATGTTTGGATTTTGCTCTTTTAAATAACGGGCAATTCCAGAAATTGTACCACCTGTTCCACTACAAGCCACCAAATGGGTAATCTGACCATTGGTCTGTTCCCAAATTTCTGGTCCTGTACTGGAATAGTGGGCATCTATGTTAAGCTCGTTAAAATATTGGTTGATGTAGATGGAATTTGGTGTTTCGCTGTGCAAACGCTTGGCTACTTCGTAATAAGAGCGAGGGTCGTCTGCACTAACATGTGCAGGACAAACATATACGTTTGCCCCCATGGAACGTAACATATCTATTTTGTCCGGAGATGATTTTGAACTTACGGCCAAAATACATTTGTATCCTTTAACAATACTCACCATGGCCAAGCTGAAGCCTGTATTGCCAGATGTGGTCTCGATAATGGTACTACCCGGTTTAAGAATCCCTTTACGCTCGGCTTCTTCAATAATGTGAATTGCAATTCTGTCCTTTGAAGAATGTCCGGGATTAAAGCATTCCAGTTTAGCATAGAAATTTCCAGTAAGTGGGGAGGTGATTCTGTTTAGCTTAACTAAGGGGGTACTTCCAATTAGGTCTAGGATATTGCTATGCGCATTTATCTGTTTCTTCATAACTGGTATTAGGTTGGAATAAATCTTCGATTAAATGAAAGATTATTCCGTGCAAATGTAACATTTTATTTTTAAAGGGCTTTCCCTTCTAGATCTAAAATAAACGCATATTCTTTTGCGGTCTCCTTTAAAGCTTCAAATCTGCCCGAAGCGCCTCCGTGCCCGGCATCCATATTTGTGTCCAAAAACAATAGGTTATCACCCGTTTTATATTCCCGCAACTTGGCTACCCATTTGGCAGGTTCCCAGTACTGAACCTGCGAATCGTGTAAGCCTGTGGATACATACATATGGGGATATTCTTTGGCTTCCACATTATCATACGGGGAATAAGATTTAATATAATCGTAATATTCCTTATTATTCGGATTCCCCCATTCGTCATATTCTCCAGTGGTCAAAGGAATCGTATCGTCCAACATGGTTGTAACCACATCTACAAAAGGAACGGCAGCAATTATACCATGATACAAATCCGGTTCCATATTAATTATAGCCCCCATTAATAACCCGCCTGCTGAGCCGCCCATGGCATAGAGATGTTCCGAACTTGTATATTTTTGATCTATCAAATATTTGGAAATATCTATAAAATCGGTGAAGGTGTTTTTCTTGTTGAACAACTTACCATCCTCGTACCAAGGTCTGCCCAAATACTCGCCGCCTCGTACATGCGCAATGGCATAAATAAAGCCTCGATCTAACAAACTCAACCGAATAGACGAAAAATAAGGGTCTATCGTAGCGCCATATGACCCATAACCGTACTGCAACAAAGGACTTGTGCCGTCCAATGGGGTGTCTTTATGGTAAATTATTGAAACGGGCACTCTTTTACCATCCCTTGCCGTTGCCCATAAACGCTCGGTTTTATAATTATCTTTATCAAACTTACCGCCCAAGACCTCTTGTTGTTTTTTAATGGTCTTGGATTTGGTTTCCATGTCAAAATCAATCACTGCGAAGGGCTGCCCCATTTCGTTATAATAGTACCGGAGTATTTTGGTGTCAAAATCCAGATTCACGGATGGCCCAGCTACATAGGTTTCACTATCAAACGGCAAATAATAACTGTCAGAACCGTCCCACTTGGCAATTTTCATTTGATTGAGACCATTATTCCGCTCGGTAACCACATAGTAATCCCTAAAAATTTCCACATCTTCCAACAGTATATCTTCTTGATGAGCGATAAATTCTTCCCAATGTTCAGATTCGGTATTGTTTTCACCGGTTTTCATCAACTTAAAGTTGGTCGCACCATCTTTATTGGTAAGAATATAAAAGTTACCTTCAAAATGAGATATGGAATATTCCACTCCTTTTTCCCGTTCGGAAAATATTTTAAAATTTCCTTCGGGGTCATCCGCGTTTAAAAATCGGTATTCTGATGTGAGGGTACTACTGGAACCAATTACAATATATTTTCGGGTCTTTGTTTTATAAACAAAAGTATTGTAGGTATCATCCTCTTCATGAAAAACCAATTCATCCTCATCGGCAGATGTGCCCAATACATGCTTATAAATCTTATCGGAACGTAAGGTTACCGGGTCCTTTTTGGTATAGAAAAGGGTTTTGTTGTCGTTTGCCCATACCGAACTACCTGTAGTATTCTCAATAATATCGGGGTAGATTTCCCCAGTTTTCAGGTTTTTGACCTGAATATTGTACTGCCTTCTTGAAATGGTGTCCGTTCCAAAAGAAGCCATAGTATTGTCCGGACTAATGGAAACGCCTCTCAAATTAAAATAATCGTGCGCTTTGGCCATTTCGTTGCAATCGAACAGCAACTCCTCCTCAGCTTCCAGTGTTTCTTTTTTTCGGGAATAAATGGGGTACTCCTTACCCTCTTCGTAACGGGTAATGTACCAATATCCGTCCAATTTGTAGGGTACCGAAGAATCATCCTCCTTTATCCTGCCCTTCATTTCTTTAAATAATTCCTCTTGGAACGCTTTGGTGTGGGTAGTCATTTTTTGGAAGTACTCATTCTCGGCATTCAAATAATCGAGAACCTGCTGGTCCTCCCTATTGTTCATCCAATAATAATCATCTATTCTAACATCATCGTGCTTCTCAAGCTTTGTTGGATGTTTGGGCGCCAGCGGCGGAGCTATACTCATGGATTCGTCTTTGTTGTTTTTACAAGCGGGGGCAAAAATAAGGCATAAAAGCAGAATAGAAATTCTTAAAATGGATTGTTTCATTTGCTAGTGTTTTTACCAATTTACTACTTTTGACCTTACCTTTTGCAATCTTTAATGTTTTGAGTCATCCTGAGCATAGTCGAAGGGTGAATGTCTCGACTGCGCTCGACATGACAGCTGCATTGAAAAAAATATGAAAACTAAAAATTGAAACTATGTTCGGAGATTTAATGGGAATGATGGGTAAACTTAAGGAAACCCAAAAGAAAGTTGAAGCCACCAAGGAAAGATTGAACACGGTAATGATCGATGAAGCATCCTCGGATGGATTATTAAAAGTAACATTAACGGCCAATCGGGATATAAAATCCATTTCTATTGACGATTCTTTATTAGAGGACAAGGAACAACTGGAAGATTATTTAGTGCTCACCTTAAATAAGGCTATTGAAAAAGCAACTAAAGTAAATGAAGCAGAATTGGCAGCTGTTGCCAAAGAGGGCATGCCCAATATCCCTGGCATGGATTCTTTTATGAAGTAATCTTGGTTTGATGTTAGTATTGGGGCGTTAGATTTTAGAATTCGATCGTCCGTTCAAGTGCAATGCATATCGCGAGCAGGTTTGGATGATAGGATTTTGTTTAGGTTAAAGGTCAAAAGATAAAAAGTATAAGGTCGAATAGTATAGAGGCCTTATACATATCATCTTCGAGAAAAATCGTTCAATCGGTGCAAGTCCCATGAATTATTGGAATTTTAGACACCCTTGTACTTTTAATGTTAGACCGAGCACAGTCAATCCCTTTTTACATTTATCGACTGTGCTCAAAATGAACACATTATTACCCAATACTTTTTAAAACCTTTAAAAAATGTTGGTGCATGGCATCTGTATAATCCAAATGCGTAACAATGCGCAGTTTGCCCTGTCCCATCCCAATAATTGACACTTGATTTTTGTTGAGCTGCTCTAAAAAAGTTTCGGAGGACATTTTGTTTTCATTTATTTCAAAAATGATAATATTGGTCTCAATCGGCTCTACTTTTTTGATAAAGTCAAGAGACCGCAGGACCTCCCCTATTTCTTCTGCCTTTTTATGGTCTTCCGCCAATCGATCTATATTGTTTTCCAACGCATAGATTCCTGCTGCTGCCAAATAACCCGACTGACGCATTCCACCGCCAAAAACTTTACGTACCCGAATCGCTTTATCCATATCTTTTTGGCTGCCAACCAACACAGAACCTACAGGACACCCCATTCCCTTGCTAAAACAAACGCTAATGGTATCGAATATTTTGCCGTAGGCTTTGGGGTCTTCCCCTTTTTTTACCAAGGCGTTCCAAAGTCTGGCACCATCCAAGTGATATTTTAGATTGTGCTCATCACATACTTTTCGGATTTTTTTTAGTTCATCAAAATCCCAACAAGCGCCACCACCTTTGTTTGTAGTGTTTTCTATGCTCACTAATGTTGTAAGGGGACTATGGTAGAAATCGGGCGGGTTGATTGAGACTTCTATCTGTTCCGCCTTCATCATTCCTCTGTGACCATCGACCAATTTGCAAGAAACCCCACTGTTAAAGCTCACTCCACCTCCCTCGTAATTGAAAATATGGGCATACTTATCACAAATCAATTGATCTCCTGGATTGGTATGAATCTTAATTGCTGTCTGATTCGTCATGGTTCCACTTGGAAAAAATAGAGCGGCTTCCATACCAAAGTAGTCTGCGACCTTGGCTTCCAGTTCATTCACCGTAGGGTCGTTCTTGAAAACATCGTCCCCGACTTTTGCATTCATCATAGCCTCCAGCATTCCTGCTGAAGGTCGAGTGACAGTGTCACTTATTAAATTTATCTCCATAAAATAATTTAGTCCATACAATCCATGCCAATAGGCGAACCATCTGGTATTTTAGAAACTGGTATCAGCTTAAAATCAGATGGTTTTTTTATAAAAGCATCGATTCTTTTAACCATTTCTGCAGAAATAGCGTTCTTACCATTGCTCAATAATTGCACTTTTAATTCGCTCAAAGTCTCATTGGCAACCGCATTTACCTGTGGGTGTACTTGGTCGTGTGCCGCTAAGTTCATGATATGGTAAAGCACCCTAAAATTAATCGTGTTCTGTACTTCTTGTTGATAGGCATCACGGTGGGATTGATCAAAAGTACCTCGAATAGTTTCTTGCAATACATCTTTTAATCCCATTTGTCCTTTATCCAAACTTTTTTGTTGGATCAAACGAGAAGCTCTCTCTGGGTGCAGCAATAATTTCAAGGTCATATCCGCAGCTGTCTCAGCAACAGATAACGCATCAAAACTAACCCCTGTTCTTCCTTTAAAGGATTCCCTGGAACGGTTAAATCCGATGGCGCGAGGAGGAAATAGGTCCAATTTGTCCTTAGGGATTGCAATTACTTCGGCATCCAAGGTTTTTAGAATGGATTCCATAGCTATTTTTTGCTCAGCTTGACCAATTGGCTTCACTGGAAACTGCCCCCCATTTTTTACGGCATAGTTATAATCCAATCCTCCAATTACCTTTGATACTGCTTCTGTTTGATATCTATGGAAGAAATACAAGGGAACAAAAACATCCTCTAAAACGGAATACGCTTCTCCACTTCGGATATTATCGATTGAAAAATTATCGATGGCCGTCTCCCTTATTTTCAGCATATTCTCCAATTCGTTGCTAGCGCTTTTTCCATTGTCCCACAAGTGGGCCAAGGCATGCGCGCCTCCTTGAGGCCTAGCGTCTTGGTCGGAGATATAACGTAATCCGTTGTCCTGCGCTTTTTTTAATATGGCATTGAGCGCTGCAGTCTCGTCTGTTCCTGCTGGAAAATCGGCATACGCATAGGCCACGGTCACCTTATCCCATTCCCCTATTCCTATATCATAGGCATTCTTAAAACTAACCCTGTCTCCTTCCAGTTCAAATTGTGGATGCGGATAATCCATTACCGAAGCTCTATTGTTGGTACTTGCAGCAAAATTATGTGCAAATCCAAGGGTATGTCCTATTTCGTGAGCGGATAGTTGTCGGATTCTGGCAAGGGCCAATTCCAACATTTCTTCATAATTATCATCTCTTTCGGCGAATGGCTTGTTCATTAAAGCTTGGGCTATCATAAAATCCTGTCGGATTCGCAAACTGCCCAAACTCACATGTCCTTTAAGGATTTCCCCTGTTCTTGGATCTACAACACTTGCTCCGTAGCTCCATCCCCTTGTTGAGCGGTGTACCCATTGTACTACATTATAGCGTACATCGAGCGGGTCGGCATCATCCGGAAGGATCTTCATTTGGAATGCATTTTTATAGCCTGCCGCCTCAAAAGCCTGATTCCACCATTTTCCACCATCCAACAAAGCTGACCTAATAGGTTCCGGTGTTCCATTATCCAAATAATATACTATTGGCTCCACTGCTTCACTTACCGCAGCATTGGGGTCTTTCTTTTCTAACCTATGTCTTCGAATAAAGCGCTTTACCAAAGATTCTTGAACCGGAGTGGCATAATCATAATAGGTAAATGGGTAGCCACCACTTCGAGGGTCGTACAGCCTTTTTTCAAATTTATCATCAGGTAATTCTATTAATGAATGATGTTGTGCCACTGTGACCAAGCTTGGTGTAGGTGCAACTGAACGAATCCAGGCACCTTGTGGATCTCCATTAAAGGTAAGGGTCACATCAAACTCTACATTTTTTGGAAAAGCCTTGGTACGTTCCAATGCAAGGGCGCTTTTGCTTTTATCCAAGCTGTAAGTGCCTTGTTTTGTGCTTTTCAACCTGTTGGAAACACCATGGGCATCCCTCATTAAAAATTCAGTGAAATCGATAAGGTAGCTTCCGTTGGACTCTTCTGCAACTTCAAAACCATGAAGAATTGATTTGGCAAAAGCCTGTTCCACCGATTTTCTCTCAAGGTCATTATTCGTAATGGCCCTAAATGTTTGGTTAGGTTGTACAAGAAGTAGTTTATTGCCTGCTTTTTTAAAATAGACCACCTGTTCATTGCCCAATTGTCCGCGATCAAGGCCAATATCGTTGCTTCCTATTCCACTGCTCAGGGAATAAACATATAGAAATTCTTTCTCCAACTCATCTACTTGAACGTAAATCTTATCGTTGGAATCATCATAATAAAAATTAAAATAGCCTTTAAATTTTTGAAAGTCCTTGACCTTTTCGAACGTTTGTGCTCCCAGTGAATAGCCTACAAATAATAAAAATGCCAAGAGCGTAGTTGAGTTCTTCATATTTTGGTTGAATTAGTGTCCTTAAAAGTATGGAAATCATTTTTAAAAACAGCTTTTACATTGTCCTAATCATCATCGGAGAAAATAAAAATCGAATACTGATTCCCTCAAAATTAAGCTCTTAAATACTGTGTTCAATTGCTTTTAAGAGAATTCGATTTATAACAAGGCCATGTGCGGAAAGAAACTTATTTTTACCCAAAATATATTACATGATAACCACAGATCAACAGAAAGATCTTATTGAGCGCCTTGGTGCGTTAAGGAGGTATCTTTGACATCGATGCCAAACTTATTGAAATAGAGAACGAGGAGGAAAAAACCCTTGTTCCAGGTTTTTGGGACAATCCGCAAGAGGCCCAAAAGCAAATGCAGTCCCTAAAATCCAAAAAGAAATGGGTAGAAGACTTTGAGGAAGCCAAAACATTAATAGGCGACCTTGAAGTACTTATAGAATTCCAGCAGGCCGGTGAGGTGTCCGAAGAGGAGGTAAAAAAACAGTTTGAAAACGCCCAATTGGCCATTGAAAAATTGGAATTTAAAAACATGCTTTCAGATGAGGGCGATGAGCTTACTGCTGTACTCCAAATAACCGCAGGGGCCGGTGGAACAGAAAGTTGCGATTGGGCATCCATGCTCATGCGCATGTACCTAATGTGGGCCGAAAAGAATGGCTATAAAGTAAAGGAACTCAATTACCAAGAAGGTGATGTTGCCGGAATTAAAACGGTTACCTTGGAAATTGAGGGCGAATATGCATTTGGGTGGTTAAAAGGTGAGAATGGCGTACATCGTTTGGTCCGTATCTCCCCTTTTGACAGTAATGCAAAGAGGCACACCTCGTTCGCTTCTGTTTATGTTTACCCTTTGGTGGATGACAGCATTGAAATCGAAGTGAACCCATCGGATATTGAGATTACCACGGCACGATCTAGCGGTGCAGGTGGGCAAAATGTAAATAAGGTGGAAACCAAGGTGCAACTTGTGCACAAACCAACTGGAATCCAGATTTCCTGCTCCGATTCACGATCCCAGCACGATAACAGGGCAACGGCAATGAAAATGTTGAAATCACAGCTGTATGAAATCGAGCTTCGTAAAAAACAAGAGGCACGAGCTGAAATAGAGTCCTCTAAAATGAAAATCGAGTGGGGCTCACAAATCCGGAATTATGTAATGCATCCTTATAAATTGGTGAAAGATGTACGCACAGCCGAGGAAACCGGAAATGTGGATGCCGTTATGGACGGTGAGCTTGACTCATTTTTAAAAGCCTATTTAATGATGATGGGGCAAAAAGAAGAATAGTCAGTAGGCAGTAGGCAGTAGGCAGTAGGCAGTAGACAGTAGTTAGTTTAGAAATATTTAAATATGATCAAAATTTATCATAATCCACGATGCAGTAAATCTAGGGAAGGATTGGCCATTTTGGAAAAATCCGGAAAAGACTTTGAGGTAGTCAAATATTTGGAAGATGTTCCCAGCAAGGAGGAGCTTAAAACCCTGATTTCGTATTTGGGCATTGCCCCAATGGACCTTGTTAGAAAGAATGAGGCTATTTGGAAAGAAAGCTTTAAAGGAAAAAACTTAACTGACGATGAAGTTATCACTGCAATGGCGGACAATCCAAAATTAATAGAACGTCCAATAGTGGTGAACGGCAAAAAGGCCGTGGTTGGCAGACCACCGGAGAATATTTCGAAGCTTCTATAACTCTGATCCCTTACGATTTAGTAAAGGGATTCAGATACACAAAACCTAATATACTATCTTTACCCCATGAAAAGTACTCAAACACTATTTGTTGTAACCTTGCTAATCAGCATGTTCGCTGTAAACGACATTTGTGCGCAATACGGATATGGGTCGCCTTATGGCAACCGTTACGGAAGAAGAATGAGCTCCGTACCACAAGCCGGACCTACAACTCCGCAAAAAGAGGAAACCCCGCTCACAGCTGAACAAATCGTAGATGAACAGATGCCATCTATCTCCGAAGCCATAAACCTAGATCCGTTTGAGCAAGCCGTGGTACGCACTGCTTTGGTGCAATCCGTGCAACAAAGAATAGAACTTCAGATATTGGAACTGGAGCCTCTTAAAATGAAGGAAGAGGTTGAGAAAATCCGTTTACGACAAGAAGAAGAGTTAAAGGCCGGGCTCCCCGAGGATAAGTACGACGCCTTCATGGAACTTCAGGAAAACAGGTTCAAGCCCCAAAAAAAGAAAAAGAAGAAAAAAAAGAATAAGAAGGACAAGAATTAACAATTCGTTAAGGTCATTCGCAGGATCAATTACGTTGTTCGGGGATTAATATTTCGTACCCCTTATTTTTTCTTTCACATTTGCAGCGTAAAAATCAAACTATGCAAAGGATATTTATCCCGTTGCTGCTATTGACCTTATCTACATTTCAAGGCATAGCGCAACAGAACCAAAAACCTATTACTATATCGGGTAAAGTCATTGATTCGGATTCCGGACAACCTCTGGAATATGCAACCTTTGTTTTACAAAGTGCCGACAAACCGGAACAGGTGACCGGTGGAATCACAGATCTCTCCGGTAATTTTGAGGTTGAGGCCACTCCGGGAACCTACAACATTAGCATAGAATACATTTCTTACAAGTCCTATTCCTTAAAAGGGCAAACTTATGACTCATCCATCAACCTAGGTTCAATATCCTTATCCCCAGATGTGGCACAACTTGCAGAAGTTGAGGTCGTGGGCGAAAAGACTACGGTCGAGGTACGTTTGGACAAAAAGGTTTACAATATTGGAAAAGATATTACCACTAGTGGCGGAAACGTAAGTGATGCCTTAGGGAATATCCCCTCGGTTTCCGTGGATGTTGAAGGGGGCATTAGTTTAAGAGGCAACGATAACGTGCGAATTCTAATCAACGGTAAGCCTTCTGCATTGGCAGGATTTGGGTCAACCGATATTTTACAACAATTACCTGCCGATGCCATTGAAAAGGTGGAAGTTATTACCAGTCCTTCGGCCAGATATGACGCAGAAGGTACGGCAGGTATTTTGAACATTGTGCTTAAAAAGGAGAAAACCTTGGGTATCAATGGATCCATCAATACAACAATAGGTATTCCTTTTAATGCCAGGGCCACATCCAACTTTAACATTAGAACCGAAAAGTTCAATATCTTCAATACAATTGGATATTTTCACCGTGAATCTCCAGGTGGTGGGCTTTTTGACAATAGATATCTTACGGATGCCAGTGATTTTGACAGGATTTTAGAAGACAGGGACATCAGTAGAAATGATGATGGTTTGAGCGTAAACATTGGAATGGAATACTTTCTTACCGAAAAATCTTCCATAACGGGCAGCTTCTTTTATAGATGGTCGGATGAAAATGATCTGACCGAGAATGACAACCAACGTTTTAATGACGGAACGCTGGAAAGCAGAACCTTCAGAAGCGAAGATCAAAAGGAGAATGATAATAGTTATCAGTTTTCCCTTAACTACACCAACAAGTTTAACGACGATGGCCATGAATTAACTGCCGATTTTCAGTATTCTTACGATGATGAAGATGTCTTGACCCAGATTCTTGAATCGAATACAGTGCCAAACACCGATCTATTGGCCAGTGAAAATATTTATGAGATTGAGACCCAAGACGATATTTTAGCCCAAATAGATTATGTTTTGCCTATGGGCGATGCACAATTTGAGGCTGGTTACCGGGGTACTTTTGAAAAGCAGGTAAGCGACTATCAATTGGATACGCTAAACCAGGGTACCGGGCAGTTTGAGATGAACGAAGATCTTACCAATATTTTTACCTACCACGAAAACGTAAATGCGATTTACACCCAGTATGGCAACAAATATGGAAAGCTATCCGTTCTTTTAGGATTGCGTTTGGAAAACACAGAACTTAAAGGAAATGTTGATTCCAGTGTAGGTATTGAAGGATTACAGGAAATTGTGGGCGAAGATGTTGATTTAAATTTTGACAAAAACTACTTAGGCCTTTTCCCCACGGTAAATTTGATCTACGAACTATCCAAAACGGAAAATATCTCATTGGGATACAACAGAAGAATTAACAGGCCAAGAGGATGGTTTATAAATCCATTTCCGTCCAGATCCAGTAGAACCAACGTTTTTCAAGGTAATCCCGATCTAGATCCCGCATTTGCCAATGCCTTTGACCTAGGATACTTGAAAAGATGGAAAAAATTGACCCTTACCTCTTCTATCTACTACCAAAGGGAAACAAATTCCTTTGAACGTATCCAAGAAGAAACCGGACAGTTGACTTCGGATGGTATCCAGATCATACGATCTGTTCCCATAAACCTATCCACTAACGAGCGTATTGGTGCCGAAACAGGAATCATCTACAATCCATTTAAATGGTGGCGTTTGAATGGTAGCGTAAACTTTTTCACCTTTAGTTCCGAAGGGCAGTTCAACGGGGTTGAGTATGGCACGGACAATTCAAGTTGGTTCGCAAGGTTCAGCTCTAAATTTACATTGCCTGCCAAGATCGATCTTCAGGCCAACTCGTTTTACATGGGGCCTCGACAAAATGCCCAGACAGAGAGCAAGGCTATGTTCTCTTTGAATTTAGCAATGAGCAAAGATATTTTTAAGGACAATGCCACTGTATCTTTAAATGTGAGCGATGTTTTCAATTCCAGAAAAAGACAATCCTTTACCGAGACACCTACCTTCACCTCTGATAGTGAATTCCAATGGAGAAAAAGACAAGTAAACTTATCTTTCATCTACCGTTTTAATCAACCAAAAGAGCGTCAACGTGGGCGCGACAGACAAAATGACGGTGGAGATGAAGAGGGTCAGTTCCAGGGTTAAACAAACGTAGTTCTCCTAAACTAAATAAAAAAGCAACCTTTTGGTTGCTTTTTTTTGTTTCATTGAATTTGCCACAAGTTAATATGGAGCAAAAAAAATTAGCCTTTACATTAGTAAAGACTAATTATATATAGGATAAAACAAAAAAGAAGCCAACACGGCTTCTCTTTGTTTATTTTATTCTTCTAGTTGGGCTCTTTTAGCCTCTTTTCTTTCTTTGGCCATCTCCCTAAGGTTACCGATTAACCAGTAAGGAACAACAAAGGTCAATAAGAATATCATTAACCAAAACCCTATTGTCAAAATTGTTAGAAAAGCTAAAAAACCTAAATATTGGTCAAATTCGAACATCTTTAATCCTTTTGTTTTAACAAAGATACTTTCTTCTGATGAAAAAAAACAAATAGGAGGAGAAAAAAAGTGTAATTATTCCAATCAACTACCAAATAAATCCCCTATATCCTACCTTTGTAGGACAAAATTTTAAACTATGAGTTTCAGGATTGAAAAAGACACCATGGGCGAGGTAAAAGTACCCGCCGATAAATATTGGGGCGCCCAGACCGAACGTTCCCGAAACAACTTTAAAATTGGTGCACCTGCATCCATGCCCTTAGATGTGGTCTATGGTTTTGCCTACTTAAAAAAGGCAGCGGCTTATGCCAACCATGAGCTAGGCGCACTTAGCCAAGAAAAAAGAAACCTTATTGCACAAGTATGTGATGAAATACTGGAAGGCAAACACGACGACCAATTTCCTTTGGTAATTTGGCAAACCGGTTCGGGCACACAGAGCAACATGAACGTAAACGAAGTCATTGCCAACCGTGCACACGAAATTGCGGGTAAAAAAATCGGTGAAGGGGAAAAAACCATACAACCCAACGACGATGTAAACAAAAGCCAATCGTCCAACGATACTTTCCCAACTGGTATGCACATTGCTGCTTATAAAAAAATTGTGGATGTTACCATTCCGGGAGTTGAGCAATTGCGTGATACTTTACAAAAAAAGTCCGAAGAATTTAAAGATGTGGTAAAGATTGGTAGAACCCACTTAATGGACGCCACTCCCCTAACCTTGGGGCAAGAGTTTTCGGGCTATGTTTCCCAATTGAACCATGGGTTAAAAGCATTAAAAAATACATTGGCCCACTTAAGCGAGCTTGCACTTGGTGGTACCGCGGTGGGAACAGGTCTAAATACACCAAAAGGGTACGATCTTGTAGTGGCAAAATATATTGCCGAGTTTACGGGCAAACCTTTTATAACCGCAGAAAACAAGTTTGAAGCTTTGGCTGCACACGATGCCATAGTGGAAAGTCACGGAGCTTTAAAGCAATTGGCGGTTTCTTTGAACAAGATTGCCAACGATATCCGTATGATGGCCTCCGGTCCTCGTTCTGGAATTGGAGAAATTATAATTCCGGCCAACGAACCAGGTAGTTCCATTATGCCAGGAAAGGTAAACCCTACCCAGTGTGAGGCCCTGACCATGGTCTGTGCCCAAGTAATGGGCAACGATGTTGCTATAAGCGTAGGTGGAACACAAGGACATTACGAACTGAATGTTTTTAAACCTGTAATGGCTGCCAACATTCTACAATCGGCCCAATTGATCGGTGATGCTTGTGTTAGTTTTGATGTTAACTGTGCATCTGGAATAGAGCCGAACCACGAGGTTATCAAAACTTTATTGAACAATTCGTTGATGTTGGTTACTGCATTGAATACCAAAATAGGTTATTACAAGGCTGCTGAAATTGCCAACACGGCCCATAAGAACGGAACAACGTTAAGAGAAGAAGCCATAAACCTTGGTTATGTTACCCCAGAAGAATATGATGAGTGGGTAAAACCAGAGGATATGGTAGGAAGCTTAAAATAAAGTTTTCGTGCTTCAGAAATATAAAAAATGCCCGTCCAAAACAGGACGGGCATTTTTGTAATGGTGATAGTGTGTGTGCTTATTTCAACTCGAAGCTGGAAGTACCCAACAATTTCAATTTGTTGTCATACACATTTACCATGTAGTTTCCTTTTTGGAAATCCCCACTTGGCTTGTTTATGTAATCGCATACGTCCAAAGCATCGTTTTCGTAGTAAAAGTTGGTTCCTTTGCTATAAGTAAGTGAACTTCCTTCTTCTGTAGTTTTTGTAAGACCTTCGCCCAACACATTACCTTGTGGCCCAAGAACTTCGATATAGAATTCTCTGTCACCTGCTTCGGCAATTACGTTATCTGCAATGGTAAAACAAACTTTGAATTTATCGGTTGCTCTAGCTCTAGAGGTAGAAACCAATTTTCCGCTGCTTCTTTCTTTAATCGCATCAACACTAATAGTATTAAGGTTAAGGGCAGATCCTTTTTCAACGGCATCGGCCAATTGAGTGTTCTGAATGATCAACGAATCGTTGAAAACAGTTTGTTGCTCCAACTCTGCGAAAGTACTATCTCTTTGCATTGCCAACAAGCTGTTAGATTGTGTCAAGGAATCTACTTGCTTCAACAATTGCTCTCTTTCTTTTTTAAGAACGCTTACTTGTCTTCTGTAACGAGAAAGTGTAGCGATATCGGCTTTCATGCTGCTTACTGAATCGATGTATTTGGCAATGTTGTCCCTTGCTGCAACCAACTCTTCGTTAGTGGCATTACTTTCCAGAATAGCTTTGTCATATTCAGATTTCAAGTTGTTCAAATCTTCGACAACCAATTCTTTCTCCTGAGTAAGAGCGTCTGTTGTTTGTTTTTTATCTTGATAAAGACTTACAGTGTAAATAATAGTTCCCAAAAGAACTACACCCAACAGACCAGCAATTACTTTTAATCCGTTATTGTTATTTTTTGTTTCAGTCATAACTTTTTGTTTTAATTGATTCTTCGTTTAAGGTTTTTAATCAATCGCGTTCAGTTTATATACGCATCGGATATTGGTTTGGATTATTTCGATGTAAATATTCTTTATAAAAAAATCTGTTTCTAATGATTATCCCTTAATTTTAAAAGGATTTAAAAGATTTCAGACATGAAAAAAAATATTGTGCTAACAACTACAATCTTGTTATTGGTTCTTATTTCTTGTAAGGGAAAAACAGAAAAACAAGAAGAAACCGCAGAAATAGAGACTACAATTAAAGCTGAAACCACTGCCCCGGCCAAAATTATCCCTATCGAGCATGCAACAGCAGTTATTGAATGGAACAACACTACCATTTATTTAGATCCCGTTGGTGGAATGACAGCTTTTGAAGGTCAAAAATCTCCCGATTTAATTTTTATTACAGATATTCATGGTGATCATTTTAATCCTGATACTCTAAATGAATTGAATCTTGAAGGTGTTCAGATCATTGCTCCCGAAGCTGTTAAATCACAAATGGAAGAAACACTATCATCCAAAACTATTACCATGAAGAATGGGGAAATTAAAAAGTTGGCCAGTTTCTCTGTGGAGGCCATTCCCATGTACAATTTACGGGAAGAGGCCAAAAACTTTCATATAAAGGGAAGAGGAAATGGTTATTTGTTCACCTTTGGAGATGAACGCATTTATTTTTCGGGCGATACTGAAGATATACCGGAAATGCGTGCTTTAAAAAACATTGACAAAGCCTTTGTCTGTATGAACCTCCCCTATACCATGACCGTTGAAAGCGCTGCCAATGCTGTTTTGGAATTTAAACCCAGACAAGTATATCCGTATCACTTTAGAGGAAGACCGGATGTCAGTGATGTTGAAAAGTTTAAAACCATCGTAAACAAAGGTAATCCCAATATTGAAGTGGTACAGTTGGATTGGTATCCAAAAGAAGATTATTAATACATAAAATAATAACGGAATTCTTTCGTTAGAGAAACGAACTTAATAACCAAATAACTCGAATATGGCTCCCAAATCCCATGTTTTAGTAGTTTTGGCAATATTTTTTGCCGTACAAGCTACCTACTCCTTTCAATGTGATAACTTCTATTCCAAAGTAACCTATGCTCTTAGTCATGGTAAAAAGGCCATGGATGCAACTAACTTTGAACACCAAATGTACTATGCTGAAAGAGCCTTGACAGCTCTTGAAAAAGGCGAAGCTTTTATGGCAGAGTGTTCTTGTGACAAAGCAGAGAACAAAACAATCGATGCCATGGAAACCTTGGGCAAAGCAATTGAACCTGCCGACTGGGAAGCTGGAAGGTTTTTTACAAAAAAGGCTCTGGGCGAAATCAACGAATTGATCACTATTTTGGACCAATGTACGCTAGGCGTTTCTGCCCCAGCAGTTGCAGCCGATGATGCTACTTTATCCGAAGATATTGTTGAGGAGGATACCGAAGAACCACAGTCTGTAAAATCCATGGAGATGGAAATGGTCAAGATATTCGACAAACATGCAGATGATAAGCTTCTTTCAGCTAAACAAGCTATAAACCAGCTTATTGAGCTGTCCAATTCCATAAGTTCCTCTCCAGAAGAGACCAAAGACCCGAACAGTTTGGCCGCACACCAGAAGGCTTACTTGGAGAAAGCTAAAAAACTGTTAGAGGAAGGAATCAGAAATCTCAATCGAGAATAACAACTCCTCCCCCTTAATCTTTATCGAATCAACTTTTTATATTTGATACGCTTGGGCATAATATCTGTTCCCAGGCGTTTCTTTTTGTTTTCTTCGTAATCGGAGAAAGAACCTTCAAAGAAATATACTTGAGAATCTCCTTCAAAGGCAAGGATATGAGTACAAATTCTGTCCAAGAACCATCTATCGTGGGAAATAATTACCGCACAACCCGCAAAATTCTCCAAACCTTCTTCCAAAGCACGAAGTGTGTTCACGTCCAAATCGTTGGTGGGCTCATCCAAAAGTAATACGTTGCCCTCTTCTTTAAGGGTCATTGCCAAATGCAAGCGGTTTCGTTCACCACCGGAAAGCATATTTACTTTTTTGTTTTGCTCACTGCCAGAAAAATTAAATCGGCTTAGGTAAGCACGGGAATTTACCTGCTTGCCCCCCATCATAATCAATTCTTGACTGTCACTAAAGTTCTCCCAAATTGTTTTTTCCGGGTCAATATTGGAATGGGACTGATCCACATAGGCCAGCTTCGCAGTCTCACCAACAATAAACTCCCCTTTGTCCGGAGTTTCCTCTCCCATGATCATTTTAAAAATAGTTGTCTTACCGGCGCCGTTGGGGCCAATTATACCAACAATACCTGCTTGGGGCAGATTAAAGTTTAGATCTTCGTAAAGCAATTTATCACCAAAAGCCTTGCTAACATCTTTAGCTTCGATTACATTGGTTCCCAAACGTGGCCCATTGGGGATGTATATTTCCAACTTTTCCTCTACTTGTTTTTGATCTTGGCTCAGGAGTTTATCGTAATTCTTTAAACGTGCTTTTTGCTTGGCCTGCCTACCCTTGGCTCCTTGACGTACCCAATCCAGCTCTCGCTCCAATGTTTTTTGACGTTTGGAAGCTTGCTTGCTTTCCTGCTCCAATCGCTTGGCCTTTTGATCTAACCAACTGGAATAATTTCCTTTCCACGGAATGCCTTCACCACGGTCCAGCTCTAGAATCCATCCCGCAACGTTGTCCAAAAAGTAACGGTCGTGAGTTACGGCGATCACAGTTCCCTTGTATTGGGCCAAATGGTGCTCCAACCAGTGTACAGATTCGGCATCCAAATGGTTCGTTGGCTCATCTAACAACAAAACATCGGGTTCCTTTAGCAATAGTCGGCACAAAGCCACTCGTCTTCGTTCCCCACCGGACAACACACTGATTTTTTTATCGGATTCCGGAGTGCGTAGGGCATCCATTGCAATCTCCAATTTTGTATCCAGCTCCCAAGCATTTGCAGCATCAATTTGGTCTTGGAGCGCAGCTTGCTTGTCCATCAACTTTTGCATTTTATCGGCGTCCTCATAAACTTCGGGAAGTCCGAACATATCGTTGATTTTATTATACTCGTCCAAAATGGCCACAGTGTCGGCCACACCTTCCTTTACTATCTCGAGTACGGTCTTATTTTCGTCCAGTTGTGGTTCTTGCTCCAAATAACCAACGGAATAGCCTGGAGAAAAAACCACATCGCCTTGATAGTTTTTATCTACACCGGCAATAATTTTCAACAAAGTGGATTTACCCGATCCATTAAGACCCAAAATTCCAATTTTGGCTCCATAGAAAAAGCTTAGGTAAATATTCTTGAGTACAGGGGTGTTGGCCGTTTTATAGGTCTTGGTAACCCCAGACATGGAAAAAATGACTTTTTTATCGTCTGACATCTACTTAAAATTAAATTGTTTATGAAAAGAGGCTATACTCTACCTTTTAAGGCGTTGAACACCCAGGCCACAGCTAAAAATCCAATTCCAACAGCAGCAAAGCCCCATCCTGCTACTTCATCATATTTAAAAGCTCCAAGTGCTATCATTCCCAAACCTACAAATATCATAATCCATGTGGCATAGGCCAGCACCGTGTTCTTATTCATTCCCATTATATAAATTTCTGAAGAGTTCCAAATATCGTAAAAATAGGGATAATGCAAAGTTATTATCAAGGATTAAGTTTCAAAAGGAAATGTGATTCCGCTTTTCTTTCTGACCTTGTCCATCAATTCGGACAAATCCAGACTATTTTGGTGGGACCAAACATCACTTTCCACCTTGTTTGATTTTAAACATTTGTGTACTTCCAAAATTTCATGATAATATCCGATCCCTGTCAAGGGCATACTTATTTCCTCAACATCGTTTTCCCGTATTAAAGAATACCCATCAGCCTCGTGCCATCTCGATTTTAATAAAAACTGGCCTGTTGTTCCCGATATTTCGGCCTCCAATCTAGATCTACTGGTAAACCCGCTGTAAAGCATAGCTTGGGCATTTGGGTAATCGAAAATTATACTGGTCTGTAACTCTGTTCCATTTTCGTGAAACTTTGAAATCGCCATGATTTCATTGGGCATACCTAATAATAAATAAGATAGAAAAATAGGATAGATACCTATGTCCAGCAAAGTGCCCGAAGCCAAACTCGGGTTCAATAAGCGGGAATCCTTATCCCTGTCCAATGCATAGAAAGCAAAATCGGCATTTATAAATTTTAAATCACCTATTTCACCCTCATCAACCAACTGTTTTACTCTTTGAATAGCTGGATTGAATCTAGACCATAATGCCTCCATTAAAAAAGCATTGTTCTTTTTTGATGCATCCACCATCTCCTCGACCTGCTTACGGTTCACACCCAATGGTTTTTCGCAAAGTACACCTACACCACTAGTTAACGCCAAAAGCGATAAATCTTTATGGTAATTATGAGGTGTAGCTACATAAACCACATCCACTGTACCCGAACCAATAAGTTCTTCGTAACTTCCAAATGCATGTTCAACATTGTATTCTTTTGCAAAATCCTCTGCTCTTTCCAATGATCTTGATGCTACCGCAGAAACCTTGGCATCATCCACGAGTAGAAGGTCCGACACAAATTTTTTGGCAATTTTTCCGGGACCTAAAATGCCCCATCTAATTTTGTCCTCCATATTCATCAAAAGTAATAATTATAACTCCGTATCTTTAACCAACAAAATGAATTCTCGATAAGAATGGACATAAACTTCAATAAGAACGAAGACCATAACAAATTAAAGCTTTCCGAACTGAAGCGTAGATTGGTAAAAGTTAAACTTGGTGGCGGCAAAAGCCGTATTGAAAAACACCATGCCAAAGGTAAAATGACCGCAAGGGAACGCATCGATTATTTGTTGGATGACGATAAGGATTCGATTGAAATAGGCGCTTTTGCCGGTGAGGATATGTACGAGGAACATGGTGGATGTCCATCAGGTGGTGTAGTGGTGAAAATTGGTTACGTACAGGGCAAACAATGCGTTGTGGTCGCCAATGATGCTACCGTTAAAGCTGGGGCCTGGTTCCCGATTACAGGAAAGAAGAACCTACGTGCCCAGGAAATCTCCATCGAAAACAAATTGCCCATTATTTATTTAGTGGACAGTGCAGGGGTGTATTTGCCCATGCAAGACGAGATTTTTCCAGATAAAGAACATTTTGGACGCATTTTCCGAAATAATGCGGTTATGAGCAGTATGGGCATTACCCAAATTGCTGCTGTAATGGGAAGTTGTGTTGCCGGAGGTGCTTACTTGCCAATTATGAGCGATGAGGCACTTATTGTGGATAAAACCGGAAGTATATTTTTGGCCGGTAGTTATCTGGTTAAAGCCGCTATTGGGGAAAGTATCGACAATGAAACACTTGGGGGCGCTACGACCCATTCAGAAATTAGTGGGGTCACGGACTATAAAGCTAAGGACGATAAGGATGCTCTGGATAAGATCAAGAATATTGTTGACAAGATCGGTGATTTTGACAAAGCTGGATTTAATCGTGCTGAACCTAAAAAACCCATTGAAAACCCAGAAGATATTTACGGAATCCTACCTAGATCTCGTAGCGACCAATACGATATGTTGGAAGTCATCAAGCGTTTGGTGGACAATTCCGAATTTGAACAATACAAAGAGGGCTATGGCCAAACCATTTTAACAGGTTATGCTCGAATCGACGGTTGGGCCGTGGGCATAGTTGCCAATCAGCGTAAAGTGGTAAAGACCAAAAAAGGAGAAATGCAATTTGGTGGCGTAATCTATTCAGACTCTGCGGACAAGGCCACGCGTTTTATTGCCAATTGCAACCAAAAGAAAATTCCATTGGTGTTTTTGCAGGATGTTACCGGATTCATGGTCGGTAGTAAAAGTGAGCATGGGGGCATTATTAAGGATGGTGCCAAAATGGTGAATGCCGTAAGTAATTCCGTTGTACCCAAATTTACCGTAGTTGTGGGCAATAGCTATGGTGCCGGTAATTATGCCATGTGCGGAAAGGCGTACGACCCTAGGTTAATTGTTGCATGGCCGAGTGCTGAACTAGCTGTTATGAGTGGGAATTCTGCCGCCAAAGTATTGTTGCAAATTGAAAAGGCAAGTTTGGAAAAAAGTGGTGAACCTTTGGATGCCGAAAAAGAAAAGGCACTTTTTGATGAAATAAAACAACGCTACGACAATCAGATTTCACCCTATTACGCTGCTGCAAGACTTTGGACGGATGGGATTATTGACCCTTTGGATACCCGTAAATGGATAAGTATGGGCATTGAGGCTGCCAACCACTCTCCTATTGAAAAGCCATTTAATATGGGTGTGTTGCAGGTTTAAGGTATTTAATTGCCCAAATGATTTTTTACCCTAGGAATCAACATCAACTCCGTCTGCCTTCCATTAACATATCGGAATCCATCTTCCCCAAAAAAGCCTGCTTCTTCAAGCATAATTCGTATATCGCGATTCCACTCCGGGATGTTCACAGTGGTATTCAATTCGATAGCGTACACCGTGTTCGGATTCAACGGATAATTCTCTCCATCGTCTTTCATTACCCCCCCTTGGGCATCCCACATACCGATTGTAGTACCCGCCGAATGGCCATAACTTCCTAATGGATGGGTATATATTGCTGGTCGTAATCCTGCATTTTTGGCTTCTTGCAGGGCTTTTGCCAAAATATCATTGCCAATCCTTCCTGCTACCATATTCTGGGTTAGATAATCTTGAACCCGGTTACCATCGTACAGGGCATTTACCAAAAACTTGGGAGCCTCGGTTTCCTCTGGCTTTAAAACATAGGCCAATTCTTGACAATCTGTATTAAGACCAAGGTAGCTTATTCCAAAATCGCAATGCAACAAATCTCCTTGTTGTATCACTTCGTCATCCGGTCGTCCGGAAAAAGAATATAAATGACTTACTAATTCTTCACTTGTACGCTGAACATCCACAGTGGGGTGAAACCAAGTTTCCAAACCTAAGTCTGTTACTTTTTGGCGCATCCACCATTCGACCTCGGTAGTAGTTGTTACCCCGGGAGTTATTACTTTTTCAGAAAAGGCTTCGGCAATAATATCATGGGTTATATCCACCAACTGGCTAAAAATTGTCATTTCCCTTGGTGTACGCGTTTCTATCCATCTAACGGCCAACTGTTCTGCCGATACCACCTTGGATCGGTATTTTTTAGGAAGGTTTGCCATAAACTCATCATAATCGGTCTTATCAAGGCCATCCGCAATATTATGGTCCTTGGAAAAATTCAATCCAATTTTGTTCGGGTTCCGTTCCGAGATCAACTGCATTAATCGTTTCCATTGGTTTGGCTCTTTGTCCTTGTCCCAAGCAGACATAATACTTTTGCCCACATTGTAGCGCGCAACTGCCAATTTATCCATGGTGTTACTTTCTTTATCCCTATAAAAAAGTAGGATGGTTCGCCTTCGGGCATTCAACCAAGTGGCGGGCAACATGGTTTTTAGTACAGGGTCCTCGTTGTATTCCCTAGAGATAAGCACCCACATATCTATTCCGGTATCATCCATTAATTTAGGGAGCAAATCGGTAAAACGTTCTTCCAGAATTTCATCCACCACTCTGGCCCGTTCTACTTCGGGAAGAATTTGTTGTGATAAAACTATAAAAGGTAATAAGAAAAGGGCAAGATTGATAATTTTTTGCATGGTTGATCATTTAATGTTTTGAAAGTACAAAACTTAAATAACTTGCTCCAACGTTTTTTTACGATCTACTTTCTTGGTCGCTGTTTCTTGAAAAGCTTTTACAAAATAAACTTGCTTGGGCACCTCATATTTTGATATTGCCTTTATGCTGGCAATGGCCGTAATCAGATCTTTTTTGTCCATAGGTTCACCTTCTACGATAACCACTAATCTCTGACCCAATACCTCGTCTGGTAAACCTATGAGGAAAAAACGTGAGGTGATGAGTGATGCCAATTTTTCCTCTATTTTTTCGGGTATCAATTTTATTCCACCGGAATTTATAATTGAATCGTACCGACCGACCCAAATAAAAGCTGTTTTACTTACCAGTTCCACCAAATCATTGGTTATGATCTTTGTTTCGGATACTTTAGGAGCATCAATTACCAAACATCCTCTTTTATCTTGCGAAATGGACACATTTGGAAGTGTTTTAAAATGGTTTGATGCGTTTGTATTAATTTGTTTTACCGCAATGTGGGTAATGGTCTCCGTCATTCCATAAGTCTCATAGGCCCGAACGGATAGCCCACTTAAGTGGTTCCTTAATTTGAAATCCACAGGGGCTCCACCAATAATCAACTTTTTTACTCTAGATAATTGGTGCAACGAGTTCTGAACCTGTAAGGGAACCATGGCTACAAAATCGTAGCTTGTATCGTTATTGGTCAATGGTGCTGATGAGGGTTCCTCAAAATCCAATTGCAATCCAAGAACCATGGCCCGGACCAGCATCATTTTACCGGCAATCCCAGTACAAGGCAAACATAAAAGCGCTTTTTGGCCTGGTTTTAAATCAAAGAACACTCCTGTGGCCAAAGCAGAATTTACCATATGCTCCTTTTTAAGCTCAATAGTTTTAGGATCTCCCGTAGAGCCAGAGGTTTGGACCTTAACGGTATCTGAGTTGGAAATCCAATCCAACAAAAATGTTCCAATTACCTTTTTAAAAGATTTTTCTTGTTCTAATTTTTTGGCGAATTCCTCCAATTGTTGCAAGCCAAGGAAATCACCATTAAGACGAAATTCTGAATGTATGTTATGCCAAGCCGGATTCACCATCGGTCAATGCTACAAATTCCTCTTTGGACACTACGCGTCCGAATAATTTTTCCTTCCAATTCTTCCAACCATATTTTCTAGAGAAAATGATTAAAAGAATAGGGTAAACCACAAAAACAGGTATTAAAACGTCCCAACCAAGGACTGGGTCTGAAACGTCCTTATAAATTGAGTCAGTCTGGAACGCAGTCCAATCGGAAGTAACCAACAACGCAGTTATTAAATTATTGGCCGCATGGAAACCTAGCGCAAGTTCAAGCCCTTCATCCATTAAAGTTAAAATCCCCAAGAAGAAACCTGTACCTATATAATAAATCATTATACCGGGGCCCAATTTTTCAACCTCTGGATTGGCAGCATGCATTAACCCAAATAAGGTGGAAGTAATTATCAACGGGACCCATCGATTCTTAGCCATTAACCCTATGCCCTGCATCATATGGCCCCTGAACAAATATTCTTCAAAGCTGGTCTGCAAAGGAATCAGCAATACGGCTATAATAGCCAGCGGAATGAACTTTCCCAAATTAAAGTTTAACTCATAATTTTCAGGTGAAAAATAAATATCTATTCCAGTGAGTAAAATGGTAATACCCCCCCATAAACCAAACGCATAAAAAATACGTTTCCAATCAATCTTTTTGCGTGATGTAGTAAGTGAGGTAATGGATTGTTGATGAACCAATAGTGTCCAACCCAACACAACAAAAAAGCCAACCACCAAAGGTGCCAAAAGTATAATCAATACAAGGTTTGTCCCGAATCTATCTATAATCTGTTGCATGGCATCTTCCATACTTATCGGAGAATTTATGGTAGTAATATAATTGAGTACCATAAATGCTATAAATCCAATTGGCAACACCAAATACTTCCAAAGTCCTTCGCTTCCTTTATATCCTTGCTCTATATACATATGTTTTTTATTAAATCCATATCCCAGTCTTTTGCTTGTCGGTAATATAATTTGCCTTGCGATACTTCCAACGGACTCTCAATATTGTTGGTGAACAAACTTCCCGTTCCCAAACCTTGAGGCATTGTTGTTTTTAACGAATTGGTGAATTGTGCGATAGCATTCAGTCCTATATTACTCTCCAAGGCACTGGTAATCCACCAACCTATATTTTTGCTTTTAGCTAGATCTATCCATTCCCGACTACCTCCTATCCCACCCACTAAACTAGGCTTTAAAATAATGTATTGAGGTTGTATGGTTTGCAGCAGTTCTTGCTTGTTTGTTACATCAAAAATACCGATCAATTCTTCGTCCAATGCTATGGGCAATGTTGTTCTTTTACATAATTCTGCCATTTCTTCCCATTGTCCCGCTTTTATGGGTTGTTCAATGGAGTGAATGTTGAACGTTGACAGTATTTGGAGCTTTTCCATAGCTTCGGCTGGAGAAAAAGCGCCGTTGGCATCCACACGAAGCTCGATCTCATCCGGTGAAAAATTTTTCCTAATGGATTTGAGTATGGATACTTCTTTATCAAAATCGATTGCTCCAATTTTCATCTTTATACAACTAAAACCATCGGCAAGTTTTTGCTCTAATTGCCGCAACATAAAATCTACATCTCCCATCCAAATAAGGCCATTTATTGGAATCGCAGATTCGTTCTTTGTAAAATCTGAAGGAAACAATTCAAAACAATTTGGTGACCGAAAGGACAATAAGGCTTGCTCCACCCCAAACTGAATGGACGGGAACTCCTTTAATTGCAACAAGAGCTCCTCCTTTTCCAAATGCATATTATTGCAGGCCCACTTTAGTTTTTCCTCAAAATCCGGGCGATCGTCCACACTTAAACCTCGTAAAATACCACACTCCCCTATACCAAAAGCATTATTGTCCTGCAGTACAATGTACCATGTTTCCTTCTGTGTCATCACCCCACGGGAGGTACCGCTGGGAACTTTAAAATCGAGAGTGTACTTTTTATAGGTTGCTTTCATGAAGTAGTTCAAATTTAAGTATATTTTAAATCTAAAAAAGTACATATGGGAAGTATCCATAAAAAAACGATCTGGATTACCGGCGCATCATCTGGAATTGGCAAGAGTCTGGCCTTGGAGCTGAGTTTGTACCCTTGCAATCTTATTTTATCCTCCCGGAAAGAAATTGAACTTAATAAGGTAAAGGAGTTGTGCGGAGGTTCCCATAACGTTTCCGTTCTTCCGTTAGATTTAAAAGATTATGATGAAATGGAAAGTCTAACCCAAAAAGCCATTTCTTTTTATGGTAAAATAGATGTGCTGATCAATAATGCCGGGATTAGTCAACGTTCTTTGATTTTGGATACAAAACTTAAAGTTTATGAGCAGCTTATAGCTATCAATTATTTGGGTACAGTAGCGCTTTCCAAAGCAGTACTTCCCCACTTTATTGCCAACAAAACAGGACATTTTGTTACCGTGACCAGTTTAATGGGGAAATTTGGTTCGCCCTACCGCTCAGGTTACTGTGGGGCCAAACATGCGCTACATGGCTTTTTTGATGTAATGCGCATGGAACACGAAAAAAATGGGGTTCAAGTTACATTGGTCTGCCCTGGATTTGTGCGAACTAATGTGGCAAAAAATGCACTTACGGCAGATGGTTCTCCACAAAAGGATGATGATGATGCCACACAGAACGGAATAAGCCCGGAATCGGCTGCAAAGGAAATAATCAAGGCCATTGAGAAGAATAAATTTGAAATATATGTGGGCGGAAAAGAAGTGAAAGGAATCTATCTTAAAAGGTTCTTTCCAAAACTGCTGCACAAAGTGGTGTTAAAAAGCCAGGTAAGGTAAATCAACTAAAGTTGAACCAGAATCGAACGCCTTCTTGGTCCCTGTCCACATTTAACTTGGATTGGAGCTGGTTAACCAATCGATTTATCAGGCGGAGACCCATGGAAGAGTGAGCTCTTTCATCACTATCCTCTGGGAGCCCTACTCCATTATCCGTGTACTCAAAATACCCTTGGTCTCCATTTTTACGCAAATGAATGTAGATTTTTCCGTTTTCATCGTTATCGGGGAAGGCATATTTAAACGAATTGGATACCAGCTCGTTCAAAATCAAACCAAAAGGAATGGCACGATCAATGTCGAGTTCGGTACCCTCTGCATCAATAGTGATACTTATATTATGCCCTCCTTTTTTGTAAACGGATTGTACGCTATTGATCAAACTCTCGATATAACCCTGCATTTCAATTACCGAAAGATCATCGTTTTGATACAGTTTTTGATGGATCAATGCCATGGCCTTTACCCTACTTTTTCCTTCTTCCAATGCAACAATCGCTGCTTTGCTTCGTGTGTTCTTGGTCTGTAAGCTCAATAAACTGGATACCATCTGTAGGTTGTTCTTTACTCTATGGTGGATTTCCTTCAACAAGGAATCCTTCTCTACCAACGAGTTTTCGATGATATGCTTTTGCTCGGCAATAAGCCGTTGGTTTTTGATACTCTTTAAATAGGCGTACACCAATCCAGCAAAACCCAAAAGCGTAAAAATCAATGAAATAAATACCAGATTGATTCGCTCATCCTTGGCTTTCATTTCGCTTCGGGCCAATTCGTTTATCTTTTTTTGCTCATCTATCAACCTTTGGGAATTCTCCAGGTCTTCGTTGGCTACAATGGTAACTAGCTGCTGCTTTATTAGGGCAGATTGTTTTTTGGCCAAAGAATCTTTGATTCTTTCGTTCCTTTTATAATAGATTGATGAGTTCTTATAATTTTCAACTTTATCATAAAAAGCGGCCAACAAGCTGTTTTTCTTTATGGTCTGTATAACGGTGATATTATCAAACTCGGCATCGAGGTGCTTTTTGGCCTCGGTAAAGCGTTCCATTTGCAAATTGGCTTCCGCAAGAAAAAGTGTATTGTCCACTACCTCGTTCTTATCCTTATTGTAGGGTGACTTTGCAAGGGTTTCTATACTGGATTGTAAAAGTGGAACTGCATCTTCGTAATTACCCAACATTACATGGCACTTGGCTATGTTGCCTTCGATTTCTGCTTTTAGCAATTCGCTCTCGAACATATCCGATGCGCTTTTTTGAACGGTGATATCGTTCATATACACTCCCAAATAATGATTTGCTTTTTTTAGCTCGCTCAAAGCCGTTGGAGCAGAATCGTCCAATCTGAGGTAATTTCCAACTTTACTGTGGTACTTGGCCAAACCGTAGGAATCGTTATCTGCAATGGTCGGCTTAACCTCCATAATATACTGGTTCCTTGCCTTTCTGTATAGCCCCAGATTACTGTAGATGTCATAGAAAGAAACATTATTGGTAATGCCCAGCTCTCGCTTCTGTTTTCTAATTTCTATCTGTTTATCGAATAATTGGAGATTGGCGTAATTATCGTCAAGAACATCCAAAATTATTTTTTGTGAATCTGTATCGAGCGAATCTTTGATGCCATATAGTTCCTTGGCAAGCGCAGTACTTTTGTCGTACTCTCCCAAATCGTTGTACACCTGGGCCTGCATTACTTTGTACAGTCTTGTGGCTACCGTGTCCTCGGTTTTTTGGGCATTGGACAAATAGATTTTAATGGTATCCAACCAATCGTAGGCAGAATTGACGTTGTAACGGTCCAATGAGTTGAAAAACACATCGAAACGCTGTGACGGCAGATCGGTATCCTGAAATTCCTTCAGTTTGCTTTCTTCATCAAAGGAAAAATCCTGTCCCGATGCTGCAAAGAAAAAAATAAAAAATACTGAGGTAAATAAAATTACGTAACGTCCCATTAATTTAATTGATACAGTGACTACCAAAGTAGTAATCCTATATTATTATCGTGCCCTTTATTCCTTTATTGCCCCGATAACATTCAAATCCAATCATAGAACAGCCTACTGAATTGCAATGTATGGGGTATATAAAGAACGTTAGTTTGTCCACAAAATTAAATTCCAGAGAAGAGAGTTGCTCACTATTGTTGTGAAACAATGATTTTCTGTTGTGAAACGATTTAAATCATATGTCAATCGACATTTTATCGATGTTTTATGCTTTTTATGGATTAAACCGATCAAAAACAAAGGTTCTTAAAATTGAAAAAGGCCCTGCTTTTTACAACAAGACCCTTTTACGAGAACACTATATGAAAATGAAAAAATTACTTTCTGAATTATTACACTGCTAAAGTACCGGTATTGCATGGTCAATGAAAAATATTGTTGTGAACCCATCAAAAGTTGTGGTTATCCCAGACTTTGGACAATGTGCAAAAAAAAGTGCCCTAAAGGGCACTAATACTATTCTTTAATTATGGGGAACATTAACTGTTCATTGATGAAAGAATAAACTCCTTAAAATCCTTGGAGATAGGAATAAGATTATTGTTGATCATAATATCTTTTGAATTAATGGCATCGATATGATCCACATTCACAATATATGATTTATGGGCTCTATAAAATTTGTTCTTGGGTAATTTCTCTAAATAATCCTTTAAAGGTGACCTTACCAAAAACTTCTTATCCACAGTATTTACCTCTAGATACACATTATCTGCTTTGATAAATTGAATATCGGTAAACTGAATCCTGTAGTAAAGATGTTGTTTCTTCACAAAAATGGAATCCTTTAATACGGAGTTCGAAGTAATTTCATCAGCAGCTTCTTGGTTGGCATCAACCTTTTCCGCGCCTTTTTTTGCATAATTAAAATTGGACAGGGCAATTTCTATGGATGTGTACAGGTCCTGCTGCTCAAATGGTTTAACCAGATAACCATCTGGCTTTACCGTTTTGGCGTTTTCTACCGTAGCACGGTCCGAGTTAGAGGTAACAAAAATAAAGGGAATGTTATAAGTTTCGCGAATATGCTTCCCTAGGTCGATTCCCGTTTTGTCCGAAGCCAAGATGATATCAATTAACACCAAATCAACATGGTTGTTCTTCAACACATCTACCGCTTGTTCGTACACTATGACATTATCCACAATTTCATAGCCGATTTCCTCTAGCATGGATTGCATATCATCGGCGATGATTACATTGTCCTCTACGATCAAAATTTTTATCGGATGTTCCAAGTTCCTTAAAGTTTATTTGGTTGTAAGTCAAATTTACAAAAAAATATTGACTGAAATAAAGAATAAAACCGCTAACAAAAAGGTACTCAACGCTACTTTCTTAAGTTCGGGATCCAATCGGACAGGTTCCGTGGTGACCATAACAGTACGTAAATGAATCATTAATGGAATAAAGGCCAGCATAAAAAAGGACTGTTTCCAATCAAAATTTTCAAACAATATGTAGGCAAAAAAGCAAATCAAAGCGGTCAGAATCAAGAAAAAGTGATATCGTTTTCCACTTTTAAACCCCATTTTAACTATCATGGTAATCTTGCCATGCTTTTTATCGGAGACCACATCCCTAAGGTTGTTCAAGTTTAAAACGGCCACACATAGTAATCCAATGGAACCGGCTGGTAAAAGCGAAGACCAATCAAGGTTTTTCGTGTATAGGAACATGCTCCCGAGCACACCTAGTAAACCAAAGAAAAGAAATACAAAAAGGTCTCCCATACCCTTGTAGCCATAGGCATTGGAGCCCACAGTGTACTTAATGGCCGCCCAAATACTCAATAGGCCAAGTACAAAAAAAATGAGGATATATGTAAAATTTTCTGGTCCAAAAGATAAGTAGATGAGAGCCAATGCCATGGCCATACTAACTATGGTAGAAACGATAATCCCCCTTTTTAGGGATGAGCGCGAGATAATCCCGCTTTGCAAAGCTCTTGCAGGTCCGATTCTATCTTCGTTATCCGTACCTTTTACTCCATCGCCATAATCATTGGCAAAATTGGAAGTTACCTGAAAACCGACCGTTGTTAAAAGGGCCAAAATAAATATCGGTATTTCGAACCGGCCATGCAAGCTGGCCAAAGCAGTACCAACAATAATACCGGATAAGGATAGCGGTAATGTGCGCAGTCTAGCAGCCTGAATCCAAGCCTTTGTATTTCCCAAGATTAATACGGATCTTCTATTTTAACTCTCTGACCATCTTTGTAGGAGGCTACAAAAGCATCGTCAAATCCCATTTGCACCAATTGTCTTCTGAATTTCTGGGCTTCTTCCAATGTTTCAAAATTACCTAGCGAGTACGCATAAAAAGGATTGGTTTTTACAAATAGTGTATTGGTCAATGCCTCGGAAGCCAAGGTCACATTATTTTCCACAAACGACTTTACCTGTACGGAATAGATCATCTCCTTGTTCAAAAACTCTTTGGCCAAATAAAATTCCTTAACCAAACTAAGTTCTTCGTTTTGGGATTTTAAGTTATCTATTCTCGCCTTGATCACATCCAAACTATCTATGGATACCAATAGATTACCTTGGTTCTCAAACGATTGCTTACTGCTAAGACCTGCCGTAAAAGATGTAATGGCCAGCGTACCAATAACAAAGAGTCCTACAAATGCCAAGAGGATATTCCTTTGCAGTTTCATTTTGCGCAAATCCTTGTTCTTGTATTTTATCTGGTCGAGAAGTCTTTCGTTGATAATTTGGGCCTTATCTATATCCTTATGAAGGTCCAACAAATCGCTTTCTTCAATAAAAGGCATATTGTGAAGGAATTATAATTATACGTTATGCTAAAAACATAACAGTCAATAAGTTAATATGAATCTCTACAAAAATAGAGTTTTTGTACAAAGAAAAAAACTTTACGACCCGAAAGCTTTAAATAAGTTAGTACTTAGCATCTAATTAGCTTTTCAGCAAATGGATACCGTCCTCCTGAATATTGATCCTTCTCTGTCGATAAAGGATGCCAACACCTTTTTTAAAGGCCTTTTTACTCATATGGAGGATGTGCTGGATCTCTTCCGGAGCCGACTTGTCGTGCAACGGTAAAAAACCATCGTTCTGTACAAGTTTATCAAAGATAAATTTTGCGGTGGGCTCCAACATTTTAGCTCCTATCGGCTGAAGCGAGACATCTATTTTCTTATCGTCCCGTACATTTTTTACATAACCCATTACTTGATCTCCAACAGAAACAGGCTTAAATATATCACTGCCAAAAATGAGACCTTTATGGCGATTATCCACGATTACCTCCCAACCTAAAGGGGTTTTACGGTAAATTAAAAGATCGACCTGGTCATTTTGGTCATACTCCACACTTTCGTTGGATAAAAATTTATCTACTCTGTTGGATCCCGTAAGGCGCATACTCTCCTCATCCATATAACAATGCACAACATAGCTGTTGCCTTCCTCCATTCTTTGGGATTGTTCCCTAAAGGGGACAAGAAGATGTTTTTCCAATCCCCAGTCCAAAAAAGCGCCATATGCCCCAACTTCAACCACTTTTAAATAAGCGAATCCATTACGGGTTATTTTAGGTTTTAGGGTTGTGGAAATTGGCCGTTCCGCATTGTCCAGATAACAGAATACTTCCATTTCCTGATCAATCTCAAAATCGGACGGCACATATTTGTTCGGCAACAGAATTTCCGTGCCTTCATCATCTCCTAAAAAAAGTCCTATACTCGTGCTTCTTAGCACTTTAAGGGTATTGTAGTTTCCCAATTCTATCATAGGGCAAAGGTAGCTGTAAAAAATGGGTATAAAAAAAGCTGCCTTAAAACAGACAGCTTATATGTAACTCCTTTTAAGGGCTTAATTATAAACCGATTCCTTTCCAAAATGTTTGGCCAACATATAATAGATAACCGCTCGATGTTTATTTTTTTCGGATTGGCCATAAGAATCGATAACACTTTTAATGGATTCCATAAGCGCTGGAGTATCTGCCAGTCCCAGTTTTTTAATCAAGAAGTTGTTCTTTACTGTTTCCAATTCCTTATCATCGGAGCCGGATACCTTCGAAGCATCCAAATTATAGATGGCCGGTCCCAATCCTATGGCCACTTTGGTAAGTAAATCCATGTCCGGGGCTTGTCCGAATTTATTCTTGATGTCTTCGGCGTATTTCTCGATCAATTCGTCTCTTTTACTCATAATTTGTTAGTGTTCTTTTTTTTGATTTATAGCTAAGGTTCTAAGATATAAAATCGAAGTATCCAAGCAAAATTTTATTGTTCAGCACACGAGGGGTTTTAATTTCCAATATTCTCGGTCTATTTGATTTTGAATAAAAATCCTTGTATTCCCGTATCAAATCACTCTCATTTTCCACAACCCAATATTCAAAACCGTACATTTTGGCCAAATGCTCTGCAGATAATCCATGACTGGTCTCAAAGAAAGTCTCGAACTCCTCAGTTTCTTCTTTACCTGGCAATATCCTGAAAATTCCTCCTCCAGAATTGTTGATGAGCACAATCCTAAAATCAGGACGTATATATTGGTTCCATAACGCATTGCTATCGTAAAAGAAACTAAGATCGCCTGTTAACAACAATGTGGGCTCAGAACTAAAAATTGAGCTGCCCACTGCCGTAGATGTACTCCCATCAATTCCACTTGTACCTCGATTACAAAATACCTTTAAGGATTGGTCCATAGGAAAAAGTTGGGCATACCTAACCGTGGAACTGTTTGCCAAATGCACCTGGTACCCTTCGGGTATTCGCTTTATAATTTGATTAAAAGCGACAAAATCCGAAAAAGGGACTTCCTTAAGGTAAGCATTACGCTTTTTCTCGTAATTCTCTTTATTCTGCTCCCAGAATGCTTTGTAATCACTTGTTAGACCAGAATTTTCGGGAACTACTTTATTAAAAAAAACGTTGGGGTTTGTTTTGATGTGTTTTGATAGACAGTAAAAAGTGTCGTTTGCCTTTTTAGAATCCACGTGCCAATGTTGTTGAGGCCTATATTCTCTTAAAAAAGCTTTTATTTTTTTGGACACGATCAATCCTCCAAAGGTCACCAAAACCTCTGGTCTCAACCTTTGAAACAGTTCGACCTTATGTTCCGATTTTTCGATAGGAGCAATAATACTGTCTATGCTCTCAAAAAATTCAGGGTGATGCAAATTGGAAGTAGTTTCGGTAAACAACAAGGTGTTTGGATCGTTGGCCAAAACCTGTAGCACTTCCGGTTCAATGGCATTGGGCCGATTAACCCCTACCAAAACCATTTTTCTTGAACTATTATTCCAAATCTTTGATAATTCCCCCCAATCCTCTTTGTCGGCCAAACCTACTTTAAAGCTTTCATTATTATCTTTAATCTGTACCGACGGGTCCTCTACCCTACCGTACAAAGGTTCTTCAAAAGGAATATTTATGTGTACCGGATATCTTTCCCCAAACGCTACCGCAAGTGCTTTTTTAATCTCTTTCTCGTTGTAAGCTTGCACTTCGTCTTGACTGTTCTGTAACAAGGGTTTGCCATATTTTGAAATAGTAGCCCGAGCGTGGGATACATCCTGTTTTAAATTGGCGGAATAACCAATGTGCTTTTCCAATACATTTTCCTGTCGAATGGTTTGCCCATCTCCAATATCAATTCTGTAGCTCGGCCTATCCGCTGAAACTACAATAAGAGGAATGTCGCTGTAAAATGCTTCGGCAACGGCTGGGTAAAAATTCAACATGGCACTCCCCGATGAACACAGAACGGCAACAGGTTCTTGTGTTTGCTGCGCCATACCCATGGCAAAAAAGGCCGCACAACGCTCATCCACTACGCTGTAGCAACTAAAAAAAGGGTTCTTTGTGAAACTGATCGTTAATGGAGCATTTCTTGATCCAGGTGAGATAACAATGTTTTTGACTCCCCTTGATTTGAAGTACAGAACCAAGGTTTGAGCAGCAGGAATATCTGAGTACATCATGGACTACAAAAATACATCATCTATGTGGTAATGCCCTAAAATCTATAGCATCTATTTACAAGATGTTCAACATGGTCTTGCTTTTGTTTTGGGTTTCGACCCATTCGCTCTCCGGGTCGGAGGCATCTGTAATTCCACCGCCTACGAAAATTGCTGCATTGTATTTGTTCAACTCCATACAACGAAGGTTTACGTAGAGCGAAGTTTCAGCTTCAGGGCCAAAATTTAATTCACCCAAAAAACCAGTGTAAAACGTTCTTTTATAGTTCTCGTTCTTTTTGATGAACTGCTTTGCCTCAGCCGTTGGAATACCACAAATGGCCGGGGTTGGGTGCAATGCCCGAACAACTTCTTTGATTTTTATATTGGGCAGCATGGTTCCTCTTACCTCTGACCTTAAATGCCACAAACTACCTGCCCTAATGGATTCTACCTCGTCTATTTCCAAATGTTCCATAGTATGGGCCAACTTATCGCCAATATATTCGGAAACCATTTGCTGTTCGTCTATTTCTTTGATACCCCATTTCGGGTCTTCGCCTTCTATAAATGGTAGGGTTGCCGCCAAGGACATGGTTTGCAGTTTTTTATTCTTGACTTTGACCAAGGTTTCTGGTGTGGCTCCACACCATGTACCGACTTTGGGATGATAAAAAAGATAACCAAATGCATGGGGATACGCACTGAGCAGCGTTTTGAATATATCTGTAGGGGATTTTGTAACTGGAACCTCGATCTTTCGGGAAAGTACTACTTTTTGCAGCCTGCCCTTTTTTATTTCATCAATTCCTTTTTTTACTATATCTACATGCGTCTCCTTTCCAGAATCTTTAAAAGAGATATCGGTTTCTTTGGTTGAACTTTCCGCCCTATACTCTCCTGTCCATACTTCGTCGGGTCTAATCAAAATAGCTTCGCCATTAGCATCAAAAGGAGCAAAAAGGAATCCCGTTTCCTCAAAATCCGAAGAGACAACAAGATCTTTGTTTGTTTGAAAAACGGCTTGTAATTCTTTTTGATCGGGTTTTCGGTAAATAACGAAAGGCAATCCGTTTTCCAGACAGGATTCAATCCTTTCAAAAACTGCTTCGGTTTTTTTATTTTCTAGGTAATGCAATGGTCGTAAGTTTACAATTGGAAATAAGATTGTCTTCCTCGTCCGTAATTTTTATCTCCCAGAGTTGAGTGGTCCGTCCCTTGTGTAGAATGGATGCCCTAGCGTACACAAAACCTTCTTTAATGGATCGTACATGGTTGGCCGCAATCTCGATACCTCGAACAAAAAATTCTTTTCCGTCCAAAAAAACATAAGATGCTGCACTTCCTACACTTTCCGCCAGCGCTACAGAAGCTCCTCCGTGCAAAACACCATCGGGCTGGTGGACTTTTGGTGTTACCGGCATTTTAGCCAATAAAAAGTTTTCGCCAACATCTATATAAGTAATGTCCAATGTTTCCATTAGAGTTCCTTTGCAAATCTGGTTGCAAACGGATAAAATCTTCTCCTTATGTTCGTTCATCCCTCTACTTTTTTGTAAAATTACGTAAAGCTTTTGCAATATCCATTAAAGCCATACTGAACATGTCCAACAAAGAAAAAACCGTAAGTTACACTACTCAAAATACATATCTGACGCAGAACAAATTAGGTCCAAAAACAAAAAATATTTGGTTGGTTTTCCATGGAATCGGCTATCTGAGCCGCTATTTTGTAAAATACTTTAACGGCCTAGATCCAGACGAAAATTACATTATTGTTCCGCAGGCTCCGTCCAAATATTATTTAAAGAACGAATACAAATATGTTGGCGCCAGTTGGTTGACCAAGGAAAACACTGCAACGGAAATCAATAATGTGATCAATTATATTGATGCGGTCTTGGATGCCGAAAAACTCCCTAAAGAGACAAACCTTATCCTTTTTGGGTTTTCGCAAGGGGTTTCGGTGGCTACCCGTTGGTTGGCCCGTAATAAAATAGATTGTAAAATGATCGTGCTGTATGCAGGCGGTATTCCCAACGAACTTACTCCAGAGGATTTTGAGTTTTTGGATTATAGTTATACCACAATTAAAATTGTGTACGGAGACCAAGATCAATATCTAAATCCAGAACGATTGAAAAGCGAAAAAATAAAAACCGATACCTTGTTCCAAGGTTCGGTAAAGATTATTTCCTTTAAAGGTGGTCACGAAATAAAACCGAAAATAATCCAGGATTTGTTATAGCGCTCTTTAGTTGCTGGTTTCTTCTTTTTGAACCTCTTCTGTGTAATACTTTATGGTTCTTGTTGTATAAGTATTGTTGGGGGTTACGATTTGCTTCACCCAATTGCTAGGTTTGTTATTATCAAATTGAAAAATATAGTTTTCGGCAGATTCCGTATTAATGGTTTTTTTGACCACCTTGCTCAAAACACCATCGGTATATTGATAAAACCGTTTTTTCTGAGAAACAAACTCTTTTTCGGCAAAATCATATAAAAAGTCTTCACTGGTTACCAAATTTCCTACACTATTAAAGATTTCTTCCGTAGCTGTATTCGGCTCACCATCAATATATTCCTTGGTCAAGGTAACCTCTTGATTTCCTTTGTGGGTCTTTTTTATAGACGTTCTTACCGATTTTTGTAAAATTCCATTGGTAAACGTACTTACGGTAAGCTCATTTTTTACTTGGGTGTATTCGAAAGTGGTTTCATCTACGCCTTCGCCGTTGGATGAGATAATTCGAATCAATCTACCTTCGTCATTATAATGGTACTGCTCTTGCTCCAAAAATTGTTTATCATAAGAAATTATCTTCTCGATAACCTTTCTATTGGGAACTGTATCAATTTCATAAAAGTTGGCCATGGAAGTAGATTCGTCCAGGATGTTGTTCTTATAACTTTCCATCCGTTTCTCCAATAATTCACCATCCTTATATTTATAGTAGGTAATATCTTGATCGTTATCGTTGTACTGCGTAACCGTTTTTATGAGCACGCCTTCCTTGTCGAACTCGAACAATTCCTTACCATAGTCCGTAGAAACCAAACAGGATTGTACCCTTCCCTTTAAATCAAAATCGTTTAAAGTGAATATTTTAAGCTCTTGGGACCTAACATTGACCAGATTGAGCAATAAAAATAAGAGTGGGATATAGTTGTGGTTTCTCATACTGCAAAATTAGTTGTAAAAAAATCAACTGAGAAATCTATGCCACATTAATCACATCTCGGAAAAAAATTCTAGTATAGTTTAAAATTTGCGATTAGGATCGAACGGTTTTATGTCCATAGAAAGTGGTTGTCCAGAAATTAGCTCGGTAACCAACTTGCCCGTAGCTGGCCCTAGGCTCCAACCCATCATGGCATGTCCCGTAGCTACTATTAAATTATCGACACCTTTGGCTCTACCAATATAAGGGAGGCCATCGGGAGAAACCGGCCTTAGCCCACAGCTTGCCATATTTTTGGCTTTTTCGGGAACTTGTAATCCTTTATAATATCCCTCTACTCCTTTTGCAATGGCTTCTACCCTTTCCTTGCGAATGGTATGGTTTATACCCGAAAACTCCATAGTGCCGGCAAATCGGGTAAATCCTTCCATCGGGGTTACTGCAATCTTCTTTTCCATCAATATGGCGGGCATGGAAATGTTGGTTGGCTCCTCCACATTGATTCGATATCCTTTACCAGCTTGTAGTGGTAGTTTTAGATTTAATTTTTTGGACAAGTTCGATGTCCAAGAGCCTGCGGCAAAAATAACTTCATCGGCTGTGTAAGAGGCATTGTTCGTCTTTACTTCGGTGATTTTACCATTGGAAAGGACAACATCAATTACCTCTTCATTTTTATGGATGGTTACATTGGCATTGACCAGATATTCCACCATTTTTTTCATAATCAACGGGGGCGTTGTGTGCCGATCACATTCCCAAAGCACAGCGCCTTTGGCATTGACCTCTATATTTGGTTCGAGTGCCGCTAGTTCTTCCTTTGACAATAATTTACCTTCCAATCCCAATTTTTTGGCCTTTTCCACTACCTCCATCTCATGGTCTCTGGCCTCTTCGGTTTGAAACATCATCAACAAACCTTTGTCCCCGATTTCAAATGCTCCCAAATCACCAGAGGATTGTATCGCTTCATACAGTTCCCTACTCAAAAGATTGATGTCCCGAATTACCGGCATCGCCGAATCCACCTTAGATCGGGTCGATGATTTTTTAAAATACCATGTCCATTTCATAAACTCGGGGTCCAATCGTGGTTTCATGTAAAACGGACTGGAGGAATTGAACATATACTTTATTCCTCTCGTAATCATTCCAGGGGAAGCCAGAGAAATAATATGGCTTGGGGTAAGATACCCCGCGTTCACAAAAGAAGCTCCCGAAGAAATATCGGATTTGTCCAAAACGGTTACCTGATGGCCTTCCTTTTGAAGAAAGTATGCGGTAGATAGTCCTATTATTCCTCCTCCCACTACTACAACACTCTTATTCTTGCCCATAATACGTACAAGTTTAATAAATCCACTAAAAGAGGACCAAGTTACACAATGGGTTTGATAATGTTTATCTTGGAATAGTAATTTCTTTCTTAAACTTTTAACTATTTTTGGAGGATTCAGATAACTTAAAACACAAATGAAGAAATTATCCTTATTGGCCATAGGCCTTGCCTTTGCCTGTAACACTTCCCAAAAGACGGTTTCGGAAGTAGCAAAAACAAAACCCGTAGCAAATCCCGTCCCTTATGCGGAATCAATTACAGAAGCCGAACTCAAAGATCATCTGTACACCTATGCCTCCGATGAATTTGAAGGAAGGGAAACTGGCAAGCCCGGGCAAAAATTGGCCGTGGAATACATAAAAGCACATTATCAATCTTTAAATGTACCTGCCGCACAATCCAATGGCAATTACTTTCAAAAAGTGGCCCTACAAGAAACCAAGGTGCCAAAAGGTAATGTTACCTTCAACAACGAAAGCTTTACTTTGGGAGAACATGCCGTAACATTTAGCCCAGCACAAGGTACTTTTAACGAAATTGTTTATGCAGGTTATGGTATAGAGGATGACAATTATACCGATTACAGCGGAATCAATGTTTCGGGGAAATTGGTGCTCATAAAAGCAGGTGAGCCCAAAAATTCCGACGGTACTTATGTGCTTTCCGGTAGTTCCGAAAAATCCGATTGGAGCAATATGTCCGAAGCTATGGGGAAAAAATCTACTTTGGCAATGGAAAAAGGCGCCAAAGGCGTATTGTATTTTGATGCTCAGAATTTTCCGAGATTTAGAGGATATTTTCAATTTATGGAAACCAACAATAGTGGACGTATGCAACTTGCGGAGGATAGTAATGAGAATATTTTGATTGTTCTGGACGAGAAGGCAGCTACCACCCTGTTCGATAATATTGAAAAAGACCATACGCCAAAAACAATCAGCGCCAACGTAGCATTAAATGTTAACGGAAGTAACGACAAAATAGATTCTGAAAACGTGGTTGCTGTTTTAAAAGGTACTGAAAAACCAGAAGAGTATATAGTTATTTCATCCCACTTAGATCATATCGGAGTTACAGCAGACGGACAGATCAACAACGGTGCCGATGACGATGGGTCAGGTACTGTGGCGCTTTTGGAAATTGCCCAAGCTTTTAAGCAAGCTGCCGACGAAGGTAATGGCCCCAAACGTTCCATTGTATTTTTACATGTTACCGGAGAAGAAAAAGGGCTATTGGGCTCTAAGTACTATACCGATGTTGAACCGGTCTTCCCTTTAAAAAATACAGTAGCCAACCTCAATATTGATATGATTGGCCGAATAGACCCAAAATATACTGGCTCAAGGAATTATTTGTACCTGATCGGTTCCGACAAATTAAGTACCGAACTCCATAATTTATCGGAAGAAATAAACCAGAAGTACACTAACATAGAGTTTGATTACACATACAATGATGAAAATGATCCTAACCGTTTTTATTACAGAAGTGATCATTACAATTTTGCAAAGAACAACATTCCGATCATATTCTATTTTAACGGAACACATGCGGACTACCACCGGCCAGGTGACACACCCGACAAAATAAATTATGACCTTTTGGAAAACCGTTCACGACTTATTTTCCATACAGCATGGGAAATAGCAAACAGACCTAACAGATTGGTAGTAGATAAGGCCACGGAATAACGATAAGCTATTCTTAAGTTTAAAAGCTCTTGGAAACAAGGGCTTTTTTTGTTGAAATTCTTGAAAGTAAAAAATTTGCACATGGTCATTCCCAACTTGTTTCGGAATCTCAGTATATAGGGAAAATTGAAAATGAAGGCATAAAACAGGTTCAGGTTGACACTAACCCTTTTTTAAAAGCTGTAACTGTGTCCAAATGTTAAAGTCAACTCTTTTGAATTGCCCATTGATAGATTTTTAAACAATTGTATTAGATGTAAATGAAAGTTGTGCTTCTCTTTCAGTACATAGTTTAGATTCAACCTAAGGTTGGTAATACTGGTTTGGGTCATATTTGATTCACTGGTATTATAAGAAGCGCCAAAATTTGTATTCAACGTTTTATCAAAAAATCTTTTGTTCATATTTAGGGTCGGTCCCCAAGTTGTTGAATCTTCAGTACCAATAGTGTTCACGGTTCCATTAAGAGCAGTGGTAATGTTTAGTTCCTTATTGGGCAGTCCCAAGGTATATGAAACATTTCCATTATGAAATGTTGACGCGTTTCCTAAACGCACCACTCCGTTTTCCGTATTGGAAACGTCTGCCAAGGCATAATTCACATTTAGGTTTTGTTGTAATTGCTCCTTTTTAGATGTTATGTAGTTTATGTTGATGTTCGCATTCTGGGACAATTGCTTGTAATCTATAAGCTCTAAATCATTATCCAGCAGATTATCATCGTTGATCACATCAAATTGATTCACCTTGGAATTGGTATAAGTGGTAAAATTGGAGTATGAGCCAGTTACCGTTAAAACCTCCGAAGCATTATATGTTGCATTTAGAGACCCCACTGCCCGTTTCATTGCACGTTCATTTTGGTTTTTTAAATCGTCCCGCTGGTACCCCATACTAAAAGCAAGGTTTAGTTTATTATTAAACAAAACAGTACCGGTGTTTAAAGTGATGTTTTCAAAATCGTTATTGAAAAAGTAAGCTCCCAAGGTCTCATAGCCCGGAGCAATGCGTTCGTAAGCAACACCCAATGTGGATTTATCAAAACTATACTCCAACCCGGTTCGTAAAGCATCAAAATATTGCGTAGAAGCTCTTTTATTTAAGAAAAGTCCAGATAGGCTCCCTGTATTATTAGGCAATGGTTCCGATCGTAAGTCCTGAGTCAAACCTGATGTAGCATACGTAACATTTGCTTGCAAGTTTTTCTTAATCTTATAGGAACCTTCAAAACTCAGGACCAAATTTTCCTTTGGACCAATTTCTTGCTCAACGGGAAGAATACCAATAGAGCGGATATTATCCTTGGCATAAAATGCAATTGCCCCAATTTTGTAAAGTTCTTGCTCGTAACCTATTTTTAGTCCGTACCCCATTCGTTGGAAAGCTGGTATGGTCAATTCATCACCATCAAACTCTGTAGCCTTTAATAAACGACCTGCCATTGCACTTACTTTCCATGGTCCATTTGGGGTGAGCTCTACCCCTCCCCCGGTAAATTGATGGCCATTTAAGGTATAGGGAGAAAAACTCATGGTCACATCACCAATATGTCCTTGAATCCATTTATATTTTGGATGTAGGCTCAACCTATTTAGATTAAAAGGAAGATTATAATTAAGCTGCTCCCCTTGATTGGAATAGCTATAACTTATGGGCATGCTGAATTGATAGATTCCAATATTTAGATTTCCTTGAAGAAAATACGTGAAGGGTTGCCTGCCCATCTCTTGATTGGAATGATAAAAAATACCATTGGCAGAAACTCCTCCTCCAATTTTAAAGGCCTTTCCCTTCCCGAGAGTTTCCAAATCAATGGTTTGGGCGGATGCAATAGTAATGAAAAAGAAAAATGTAAGCCTGAGCCAAGGTATGGCCGCTTTTAGAATTGGCATTGTAGGTTAGATTTGGTATGGGTTCTGAATTATGTTTTCATCGTTTTGTTTTGAGGTTGATGTTTGT
>JAAEZN010000019.1 GCA_018222835.1 Algicola sp.
TTGAGGAGGCAGGTTATAGCAATGGACAACCGAGAAATGCTTTTACACAAAAAACGGATGGAAAAATGGAATGGATCATTACGCTTGATGATGATTACGTGAACAATGCCACACAGCTATCCATAGCCAGGACAATAATACATGAAAGTGTACATGCCTATTTAGGATATATTCTAAAAGTTAACAGATTTTCAAGCCTATCAATAGGTTTACAACAATATTATATTGCAAACAATAGTGAAGATGAAAATCTTACGCATCATGAATTCATGGAACACTTCGTTGAAGCAATGTCAATTTCTCTGTCCATATGGGACAACAAAAAGCAAGCGCAAAGTTATTATGAAAAGTTGGCATGGGGCGGTCTAGAAGGAACTACAGCTTATGAAGCACAACCTAATAAATCGGAAATAAAATCAGCAATAACGAATGAAAACAATGGGAGCAATAATGCCTTAGGTGTCAAGTGCCCATAAACTAATTTAGTTGAATGTTTATCTTACTGAACAATTAGAATTTCTTAACAAAAACATAATATTTTGATATATGTGGAAAAAAGGATGTAATAGTAAAGTCAAAATGATATTTGTGATAATCATTTTTAACAGTTTAGCCGGTTTTTCTCAAAAAGAAAGTTTTGAGTACCTCTCCACCCAAGATTACGAATTGATCAATGATATTTTTGGGGAATCCATAAAAGGAAAAAAATACATTTATGAAAGGACTTATTTTGACAAGTCTTGGAAAAGATATTTTGAGAATACCGATTTAATTTACGCCAATGTGGGATTACCAACTTTAGTTTCTGATAGTACATTGAAAACAATTTTAACTAAAGAAGTTCTTGATGAATTCCGTAATGGAATAATCATTAGCATACCTCTTAAACTAAAAAAGAATAGGTTAAAGGGAAATATTGTACTTACCGATTCTTACGACACCAAACAAGCCATAGAAAACAGGGTTAGGCGTATATCAAATCCGATAATTTATGGTGATATTGGCGTTATTCGGATGTTAACAATTAACGAAGCCCCAATCTTTATAGTTCAAAGAAAGAATGATAAATGGGAGATAATATACACATTTAATGACTGGTTGATTTTGGAATAAACCTTTTTCTTGGTATAGAAAACAATAAATAATTAAAGATACTCTTCTTTCAAAATATAAACTCCAATATATTAATGTGGAGGAGAAACTGCCATGTTTTTTAGATAATAGGTTGTTATAAAAAACTTTGTTGGGCAGGTTTGGAAAGCTCTTCTGTATACCAATCACAACCTAATAAATCCGAAATCCAAAAAGTTATAAATGATGAAGCAAAAATACAGCTAGTGCAAAAGGTGAAGGATGTAATTAAAAAGGTTTGTTTTAAAAACAGTCTCAATCTAATTCTGTTGATTCCTTTAATTTTTATTTCATGCAAAACAATGGGGGTAGCTTACAAGGGCACAATGGGCAGTTATGAAATTGTAATTAAAACGAAATAATGTATAAATGAAAACGATATACTTTATTATTGTGACCATTCTATTCTTGGTCGTGATGTACATATTGGGAGTGGAGAAAACCTCCACATCTGCTATGGAATGGAAATTTTTTAAAATGGATCTGAAGATTCTGATTGTTTCGGTTTTGCTATATAGTGCCGCTCTCTATATTTTGTACAAAATAAAAATATAGGTTGGATAATTTCGTAGAACCCACGATCCGCGCAGCTACTATGATTATTGGAACTCTTATGCCCCGGACTATGGAGGTGGCGTTGGCGCCGGTACCGAACCCTTTGTGGAGGTGGGCCAGGGAAATTTTGGTGGCCCGGGGACCGATGGCATATTAAAGGCCTTTTCCATTACGGGCAAGAGCGCCGACTGCCCCGAGGAGAACACCTTGCTGCCCATTAATGAGGAGGAAGACGAGGATAAAATTATAAACAACCTTACGGGTAAGGCAAAATGTGTTTATGATAAGTTGTCATCTTTAAGTACTAATTTTACAGATGCAATTCAGAAATTTGATGGAGATTTTCCTGTAGCCCATTTGATATATTCAATGGATTATAATTTACCTAACAATACTACTGCTGTTACAAATAATTCAGGTAAATATGCGATTGAGATAAGAATCAATGGTAACATACAAAACCAGAGAACCGTACTTGGTTTAGCAAGAACTTTCGCCCATGAAACCATCCACGCAGAGTTATATCGAAAAGTTAGATCCGTTGGAGGAATGGTTTCCATTGATGATTTCCCCGGTATTTATGATTATTATAGAAGATATGTGAAGGATTGGCAACACCAACAAATGGCAGCGCATTATCGTTCCGCGATAGTGGACATTTTAAAAGAGATGGATAGTAATCAACATTCAGATCAGTTCTATGACGATCTTGCATGGGAAGGATTGCACAATACAGTAGCGTGGAATAGTTTGTCAAATTCGGAGAGAACTCGAGTAACCAATGTTATAAGTAACTTTAAGCTTATAGGAAACAAAAATTGCAACTAATGAGAAGAATAATTTTTTTACTATCCATACTTTATTGTTCGGTTTCAATGTCACAAAACAGTAAAGTGAACATTGATTTTAATATATTGGACAGTAATTTTAGCACCAAAAAATATTTGGATAATGATGGCTGTGCGCATTTTTATATTGAAAAAGAACATTTTAAGGCAAATGACTCCCCTGAAATCATCAACTTAAAAAAGTTAAACAGTATTAATTTAATTGATTTAGATAAATTTATTGATATCTCGGATTCAAAAAGAAAAAATCTGATAAAAAAAGGTGAAAAAGACGGTATGATTAAGCTTTTATCAAATGAAGAAGTTTTTGATACCATCTATTTGTACGAAAAAGCTAAAGACAATAAAGTTTTGAAATATAGGGTTATATGGGTTGATGAAATTATCGATTAGTACTACTGTGGACAATGTTCAAACCTCCTGTTTTTATAAGTTGCACTAACCGACGAGAACGCCGACTGCCCCGAGGAGAACACCCTGTTGCCGATTAATAAGGCAGAAGATGGCTTATGGCATACTGCCTGTAGAAGTTTTGAATATACTGAACTGGGTAATACAGGAACAAAAGTAGCTGCTGTTAACGGAATTTCTCATCCTGTTGTTAGAGGAGGGAATTGTCCAGGAGCTGGTTATGTGTTCCCTCAGGCAACATATTATTTTAGTTTACCAGCATGGAAGCCAAGGGCTAAAAGAGAATCTGCCATTGCTTTGGAAAAGGCATTTGATCGGTTACAAAAATATTTTGAGGAAAAACCTTGCACAACGGTTCATCAAGTTACAGTTGGCGAGCTAGCTTTAAAGCTGGAGGAATATATAAAGTTAGAATTTGCAAAAATTGGAGGACAAGCATCTAAATACCCTCCATTAGGTTGGAGTGGAGAAGTTGAAGAATATGAAACAAATGTGGGATTGACAAAACCAGATTGTTAGACTTTGTTTAAATTGTTTTGATGAACAGATTGATTATTTACGTATTTGTAATTGTTTCACATATGATGGGGTATGCACAATTGAATGAAAATATTTTATCCAAGAATTTCGATATAATTAAAAGTATTGATTTTAAATTAGTGAGTGAAGAAGATTATGACAATTTGGATATTGAGTATAAAAGTGATTATTATTATGAACCCAAGAATGAATCTCCTATGACATTTTTGGGCTATCCGGTTTCGGTTGCTTCATTTTATTTGACCAAAGATCAAAAAGTCAAAAGCTTTGGCATGAAAATACTTGCAGATAATGCTACTCTGTTTTATCAGAAGGTAAAAGAAAAATACGGCTCCTTTTCCGTATCAAGTCCTAGCGATTATTTTTTTGAGAAACATGGGATATTCTTGCCCAAAGAGTACAGTGAAGAGGCAGAAAATATGATTAAAAACCTTCCAATACCTACGGTTGAAGAGTATAAGGATACAAGGACCATCAGCTGGTATTTAAAAATTGATAGGAATACTGGGAAAGATAATGCTACATTGAAAATTTACAACCATCCTGTAAAGGGGCTAAATTTTGAGAGTCCTAACCGAGAATTACGAATTGTTTTTTCTCTGGATGATCTGGAAGATTGAATCTGGGACATCCCATTTCCGAACTTCCGAAAACACAGGATTAGCAAATATCTTATAATATTTATTGGGGAGCTGGCCAATCAGTAAAAAAATAATTTATGAAGGCAGTTTATTTTATTATTGTGACCATACTATTCTTGGTCGTGATGTACATATTGGGAGTGGAGAAAACCTCCACATCTGCTATGGAATGGAAATTTTTTAAAATGGATCTGAAGATTCTGATTGTTTCGGTTTTGCTATATAGTGCCGCTCTCTATATTTTGTACAAAATAAAAATATAGGTTGGATAATTTCGTAGAACCCACGATCCGCGCAGCTACTATGATTATTGGAACTCTTATGCCCCGGACAACGGGGGCGGCGGTGCCGGCGATGACACCGAACCTTTTGTGGAGGTGGGCCAGGGGAAATTCGGCAAATTTGGGGACAACGGTATTCTCAAGGCTTCCCCAACGGGAAAGAGCGCCGACTGCCCCGAGGAGAATACCCTGTTGCCCATTAATGAGGAGGAAGATGTAATATTAATTCCAAGTTGTCAAAGTTTTGAATATGCTGACGGAAGCTTGGTCAAGGGGGTCGGTGTTTCAAATATTCAAAATATCTTTGTGGCAGCGGGTATTGACAATAATGGCCCATTTACTCATTCATTTCACCTCAATATAACCAAATCATATTTTACTATGCCTAAGTATTGGACAAACGGTAAAGCTGCGAATGCTACAGCAACAGCGTTACATCAGGCTAATCTTGTAACGAAGGCTTGGTTTTTGTCAAATCCTAATATGCTAATTTATGAATGGGAAAAGAATATTAAATCAGCTATGAAGGTAATAGGAGGAGATTTTAGCAAGAATGCCCCATTTCCAATCAACAATTTGGCTCCATATACAGAAGATTGGGTCTGGGATAAAACTGACTGTAGTACTTAGGCATGAAAAATTTATTTCTTTTTACCATAGTATTTGGCTTTAATACGTTTCACCAAAATATGAAAATCGAAAACTTGATAGGTAAGAACATACTGGATGTCCCTTTCGAAAATTGATGGAATAACTATCACCGAGACTAAAAGTACTTTAAAAAAGTGTGGCATTGAGGACAATCCTCTGTTTATTGTATGGGATAATCCCAAATTGAAGCTGATGCTATCTGTTATCAGGGAAAGCAACAAAACAGAATTGACGATAGGGGATATTCCTTTTACAAAAGATACAATCAAATAAATAGAGTTAAAATCGCCATCTATTAAAATAAAAGGCCACCGATTCGGTGGCCTTTTTGGTTTTTCTTAGGACAATAAGGTTTAGGTACTAATGGCTTTTGCGTAACTTGTAGCCGCCTAATCAAGTTTTTTTTAAGCAACACCTATTGAATCCTCTTAAAAAGCTTTTTAAACAGACGTTTATTTATGGGTTGGCCACGGTATTGCCGCGGGTCCTCTCCTTTATATTGGTGCCTTTGTACACTTCTGTAATGGATCCGGAAACCTACGGGGAAATATCGGTGATTTTCTCATGGTTTGCCATTTTTAATGTAGTGTTGGCATATGGTATGGAAACAGCCTTTTTCCGATTCTTTAATAAATACCCGGATAAGGGAAATGTAATTTCTACATCCTTGATATCCTTACTGATGTCTTCCCTTATATTTTTTGGTGCAGCCTTTCTCTTCAAGGAAACCTTTGCTTCATTTATAGATGTACAGGAATCGTTGATCATGTATATCATTTTGATTCTGGTTTTAGATGCATTGGTCATAGTCCCGTTCGCTTGGATCAGGGCAAATGAACGGCCATTAAGGTATTCGATAGTAAAAGTCACCAGTGTGGCCATTAATTTATTGTTGAATATATTTTTCTTGACCCTTTTGCCAAAGATGGCCGAAAGTGGAGCATCTCTTTGGTCCGAAATCTACAAACCAGATTTTCAGATAGAGTATGTCTTCATCGCCAATGTAATTTCCAGTGGTGTTGCCTTTTTATGGGTGAGCGGAATTTATTTTGACACCAAATATAAATTTGATAAAGGTTTGTGGAAGGAGATGCTCAAATACTCCATGCCCATTATGGTGGCCGGACTTGCATTTACAGTAAACGAGGTGTTCGACCGTATTCTTTTAGATCGGTTATTGCCAGAGGACATTGCCAAGGCAGAAATAGGGAAATATTCGGCCTGCTATAAATTGGCGGTATTCATGACGCTGTTTGGAACCGCTTTTCGGTTGGGGGTGGAACCGTTTTTTTTTAGTCACGCAGACTCGGAGAACCCTCAAAAGACCTATGCCCAGATCACCAATTACTTTGTAATTATGGGCAGTCTCATTTTTTTAGGGGTAATGGTGTTCATAGACCCACTAAAAAGATTGTTGGTCAGGGATTCTGCTTTTTGGGATGCTTTGGATGTGGTTCCTATCATACTTTTGGCCAGCTTCTGTTTGGGCATTTATCACAATCTGTCCGTTTGGTACAAAGTAACGGATAGAACAAAGTTTGGAGCCTATATATCCTCGGTTGGAGCTATAATCACATTGTTGATCAATATTAGCCTCATTCCCAAAATAGGATATATGGCATCGGCCCTAGCAACTTTGGCGGCCTACGCGACCATGATGGTCCTATCGTATCACTTTGGAAAAAAATATTACCCTGTCCCCTATAACATGCGGAAAATCGTCTTTTATCTTTCCGTATCACTCTTGTTCTCAATAGTATCGTTCTATGTTTTTAATAGAAATTTAATAGTGGGCAGCATACTACTTTTCTTATTTTTGGGGTTAGTGTATAAGATGGAAGGAGATAAACTTAGAAGTATTTTTATAAAACGTGAAGATTAGAATTATCAATAAGTCTGGCCACAAGTTGCCGCATTACGAGACCCTTGCCTCGGCAGGGATGGATTTAAGGGCCGATATAGAATCGCCCATAACCTTAAAACCATTGGAAAGAGCCATAGTTCCCACGGGACTGTTTATGGAACTTCCTGTAGGTTATGAGGCCCAAGTACGCCCTCGTAGTGGATTGGCGGCAAAAAAAGGGATTACAGTACTCAATGCACCAGGAACCATAGATGCGGATTATCGCGGTAATGTCGGGGTAATTTTGGTTAATTTATCCAATGAAGATTTTACCGTGGAAAATGGAGAGCGTATCGCCCAAATGGTAATAGCCAAACATGAGCGTGCCGAGTGGGAAGAAGTTGAAACACTTTCAGAGACCGATAGAGGCGAGGGTGGGTTCGGAAGTACCGGAACCAAATAAAGAAGAATGTCAGGTCGAGCACAGTCGAGACCTTTTTAATAAAAGTCTAACCATAAAAAAGAAACACCTGCCCAGACAGGTGCGTAAACTATGAAGATAATCGTTCCAATGGCGGGAAGAGGTTCCCGATTAAGACCGCATACATTAACAGTTCCAAAACCATTGATACCCGTTGCGGGAAAACCGATCGTACACCGATTGGTTGCCGATATCGCCAAGGTTTTGGGCGAACCCATTGAAGAAGTTGCCTTTATTCTGGGCGACCCTGCCTTTTTTGGGAGCGATGTAGTGGAAAGCCTAATGGAATTGGCCAACGAATTGGGGGCCAAAGGTTCAATTTATAGGCAGGATAAACCGCTTGGAACCGGACATGCCATAATGAGCGCCAAAGACTCTCTGAGCGGACCAGCGGTAATAGCTTATGCAGACACTTTGATTCGTGCTGATTTTGACTTGGATAAATCTGCTGACAGCGTAATTTGGGTAAAACAAGTAGAGCATCCCGAAGCTTATGGAGTAGTCCAATTAAATGAACAAAACGAAATTGTTGAATTGGTCGAAAAACCAGCAGAATTTGTTTCCGATCTAGCGGTAATCGGAATTTACTATTTCAAGGACGTGGAAGTTCTCAAAAACGAGCTACAACATGTGTTGGATAACGATATTACGCATGGGGGCGAATACCAAATCAACGACGGCATAAAACGAATGATGGAAAAGGGCATGAAATTTGTTCCCGGAAAGGTGGACGAATGGATGGACTGTGGCAATAAAAATGTCACCGTGGAAACCAATCAACGCATGTTGGGCTTTTTGGAGAGTGAGGGAGAAAATATGGTGGCCGATTCAGTACAACAAGAAAACGCAAACATTATAGAACCATGTTTTATCGGTGAGAATGTTGTGCTAAAAAATACAACTGTTGGCCCATATGTGTCTGTAGGGGCAAACACGGTTTTGGAAAATTCTACCATAAAAAATAGCCTTATCCAGAGCAACAGTAAAATTAGCAACGCAAACCTGGATAATGCCATGATCGGCAATCACGTGGTGTATAATGGTAATTTTGAGACCATTAGTATTGGAGATTATTCCGTTTTGGAATAACTTTAGTATAGATTTTTAGTTTGATGGGGACTTAAGACGGTATGAAAAATGTATTACTTCTTTGGGTGTTTTTTGCAGCATCGATGTTGGTGCCCTGCGATACTTATGCCCAAGAAGAGCAAAAAAGTGCCGAAGTCTATCTCGACGAATATACCGATGAGTTTCAAGAAAACTTTTTTGAGGCCTTAAAACAAAAAGGTATCCAGAACTACGATAGAGCTGTAGATTTGCTTTTAAAATGCAAACAATTGGAGCCTACGAACAGCGTGGTGGATTACGAGTTGGCAAAAGCTTACCTGTTGGATAAAAAGTATGTAGAAGCTCAGGATTATGCCATTGCAGCATTAGTGTCAAAACCAGAGGATTATTGGTATTTGGACAATCTGTTGACCATTCTGGACAAGCAAGGAAGCCCCATTGAGGCTATTAAGCCACGGATACCGAACCAAAATCAAAAGCTACAGCAGAACATAGCGGTTTTCCTTTTCAAAACGAAGAAGTATGAGGAAGCGGTGAAAGTGCTGAACAGCCTAGAAAGTTCATTGTTCAAATCGGAGCTGACACGTAAAATAAATGATTCCTTGCAAAAGAAGAAACCAGAGCAGGTCGCTCAAGCAGAAGTAATTAAAGAGGATGCGGACGACCCAGTTGCGCAATTAAAAGCAACAATGGAACAATTGATGGCTGCATCTAACTTTAAGAAGCTGTTGAACGAATCGCAAGAGGCTTTGGACACTTACCCCTTACAGCCCTATTTTTATTATGCTTATGGTACGGCTCTGATCGGAACAGGAAATTCAAACAAAGGCATCGAGGTTTTGGAAAGTGGGTTGGATTATCTTTTGGATGATGAAAACCTACAAAGTATGATATATAGAAAACTTTCTGAGGGGTACACTAAAATTGGGAACACCCAAAAGGCCAACGAGTATTTGAACAAAATCAATTCGGGATTATAATGAATCTACATAAAAACATAACAAAATTCGCTGCAATACTGGTGTTGCTGTCCACAATGGGGGCTTGTAAAAGTACCAAGTCCATTACTGGTGGAGAGGTCAACTCACGTCTTACGGCAAAGAGCATTGTTAATGCCCATTACTCCAATCAATCTAATTTTAAAACTTTAAGGGGAAGGGTAAAGATTGATTATGCCAACGGGGACGATGCCCAGGGAGTTAATGTGAGCCTTAGAATGGAAAAGGACAAGGTTATTTGGATGAGTGCTCCCTTAGGAGTGGTCAAGGCACATATAACACCAAATAAAGTGTCATTCTATAACAAGCTTCAAAACGAATATTTTGATGGAGATTTTAGTTATTTGAGCGAATTGTTGGGTACCGAATTGGATTTTGAAAAAGTTCAGAACTTACTTCTTGGAAATGCAGTGTTGGATTTAAGGAAGGAAAAATTCAACACAGAAGTGTACAATGGACATTATCAATTAAAACCAAAAAAGGCTCAAGAGCTCTTCAAAATTTTGTTCCAATTGGAACCCAAAAATTTCAAAATAGCAACACAAGAAATCTCTCAGCCAGAGAGCGAAAGACAATTAAAAGCAAAATATACCTATCAAGATATTTCAGGAAATGTTCTCCCCGACGAAATAAAGATTACCGCAGAGGAGGCAGGGGAGCTGACCACAATTGACCTTGTTTTTCGAAACTTGGAGTTGAACAAAACCATGAGTTTTCCGTATAAAGTCCCAAAAGGATATGAAAAAATTACATTAAAGTAATATGGGAAATAAAGTTTCATATCTAATTTATTATACGATAGTTGCGTTTTTTATATCAACTTTTGGGTTTGCCCAAACCAGTGAGCAAAAAGTATTGGAGGCAAAGCGCGAGCGATTGCAGAAAGAAATTCAAGAAATCAATAGATTGCTTTTTGAAGAACGTAAGGAGAAGGGTACGGTCTTGGACCAAATGGAAGCATTGGACAATAAAATTAATGTTCGCCAAGAACTTATTCGGGTAACTAACCAACAGTCGAACTTGCTCAATAGGCAGATAAATGTAAACATCAGAAGCATAAGCAAATTAAGGGAAGACTTAAATACCCTAAAAGAAGATTATGCGAGTTTGATACAAAAAACCTACCAGAATAAATCCCAGAGCAATCGACTCATGTTTTTGCTTTCAGCAGAAAATTTCTTTCAGGCCTTTAAAAGGCTTCAGTATATGCAACAATATGCTAAACATCGAAAAAAGCAAGGAGAAGACATTGTCAAAAAAACCGAAGAGCTTACCCTGTTGAACCAAGATTTGGTGCGCCAACGCAAGCAAAAAGACCAATTGATTGCAGAGAATAGAAAAGCCAAGGATGAACTCTCAAAAGAAATAGAGACCCAAAAGAACCTTTTAACAAGCATAAAGCAAAATGAGGCCAAGTACACAACGGCAATAAATAAGAAGCAAGCAGAGGCCCGCAAAATTGATCGTGAGATTGAACGAATGATCAAAAGTGCCATCGCCAATTCAAATAAAAGCTCTGGCAAATCAACCAGCAGCCCAACCTTTGCTATGACCCCGGAAACAAAATTGGTTGCGGACAACTTTACCTCCAACAAAGGAAGACTCATCTGGCCAGTCGAAAAGGGGGTTAAAAGCCAAGGGTACGGGGTATATGCAGATAAATTGTACCCTGGCATAAAACACCGGAACAACGGTGTGACCATTACAACGGACAAAGGGAGCAAGGCAAGGGCTATTTTTGAGGGTGAGGTCATCGCTATTTTGACTGTTCCGGGCGGGAACAAGGGAGTTCAAATAAAGCATGGAAACTATATTACTACTTATTACAACCTATCCGATCTTTATGTGAAAAAAGGAGACAAAGTAGCTGCCAAAGCTGTTTTGGGCGAAATAAATACCAATCGGTTTGATGGCACTACAAAACTGAAGTTCTACCTTTATAGGGACTCCAATCGATTGAATCCAGAAGATTGGATATACCAACTCTAACACTATGAAGAAAATAACCGATTTACAAGGCTCCTTTCAACTGCACAATGGGGTCCAAATGCCCTATTTGGGTCTTGGGGTTTATCTTTCCAAAGATGGAGAGGAGGTGATCACCGCGGTAAAAGATGCCTTAAACCATGGTTATCGGCATATAGATACCGCAGCTATTTATGAAAATGAGAAAGGGGTAGGAGAAGGAATAAGGCAAAGCAATGTGCCCCGAGAAGATGTGTTCTTGGTAAGCAAAGTTTGGAATACCGATCAAGGATACGATGCTACATTGAGGGCATTCGAAGCCAGTTTAAATCGTTTGGGAACCGATTATCTGGACCTGTACCTCATCCATTGGCCCAAAGGAGACTTGTCCAAAGATACATGGCGAGCACTTGAAAGCCTGTACAGGGAAAAGCGGGTGCGTGCCATCGGTGTAAGTAATTTTTTAAAGCATCAGTTGAAAGATTTGTTGAGTACGGCAGAGATTGTGCCAATGGTCAATCAAATGGAGTTTCATCCTTATTTGGTGCAGCAAGAGTTGATGGATTTTTGCAGCTTAAACCATATCCAATACGAAGCTTGGTCCCCCCTAATGCAGGGGAACATCTTTGATTTGGACATTATGAAAGACTTGGCTGCTAAATACAACAAAACAATTGCCCAGATCGTGCTGCGATGGAATCTTCAAAAAGGAGTGGTCACCATTCCAAAATCATCCAAAAAAGCACGGATTATTGCCAACTCGGAACTTTTTGATTTTACACTTTCGGATGAAGATGTAAAACTTCTCGATAGTTTGGACAAAGGCAAACGATTTGGCCCCGACCCGGACAATTTTGATTTTTAAACCTTAGGAAGTAGTAAACAATGCTTTTAGTTCGGTAGCATCTGCAGGCTTCATTTTGCCAGCAAGTACCAAGCTGAGCTGTTTACGGCGAAGGGCGGCGGCATAACGTTGCTTTTCCAGCTCGGTTTCTGGCTCCAACGGAGGGACTTCTGTTGGTTTACCAGTGTCATCCACCGCAACAAAAGTATAAATGGCCTCATTTGCCTTGGTACGCTCTCCGGTAAAGCGATCCTCTATCCAAACATCTAAAAAAATCTCCATGGATGTATTAAAGGCCCTGGAAACGGAAGCTTCTACAGTTACCACACTGCCCAAAGGAACTGCGCTGTTAAATGCAACATGGTTCACGGAGGCAGTTACGGTGATACGCCTGCTGTGTCTGCGCGCCGAAATACTGGCAGCACGATCCATACGGGCCAAAAGTTCACCGCCAAAAAGATTGTTGAGCGGATTTGTTTCGCTAGGTAATACCAAATCGGTCATTACCGTACGTGATTCACTAGGAGTCTTAGGCGTCATACCTTTAAATTTTGCGCAAAGATATTGAAGTACGGAAAGGTTTTAAAAGAAAGCGGGATTATTTATTTTTCGGAAAGCATCCAAGCATCCCTGGAATCCTCAGTTTTTACCTTCCTTAGGAACAGCAGTGCTCTTTGTGGATCTTCAAAGCTATCGTAGGCTACTTGGTGCAGGCCATATTTGTTAACGCCCAAATAAAAGGCATTATATCCTTTTTCCTTAAGTTGATCCACTCTTTTGTCAGCGTTTTGTTGTTCGCGGAACGCGCCGGCAACAATATGGTGCTTACCTCTATTCTTTTTGGTCACACTAAGGTTAATGGCGGGCAACTCCAAAGGAGAACTCTCAAAAAAAGTAGCTTCTTGGATCAAACGGGACACTTCTTGTTGGGCATCTTGCTGGGCAGCAACCTCTTTTTGTTGTATATCATCGTAGGTGCTGTATGAAGTAACACCTATCGAAACCGCCAATAGAATAACCGCGGCATATTTTAACCAAGGTCTGAACGAAGTCTGTTCCCTTTTCTCTGGAGTAATAATAAATGGGATACGCTCTTCCAGTTCTTCAACCTCCTCTTTTATCACCTCGCGCTGAATCGGCGTAGCTGCAAAAGTGGTCAATCCAAAGGAAGACGTCAAAAAGTTGATTTTTTCCTCTGGTTGAAATTGGATTTTATGTTCGTTGTTGTGCCAAAGCCTACCTATTCCAAAAAGCTCAATATTCTCTCCTTGGGCCAATTTATTGTTCCAATCTTGAGAGATGTTTTCCACTTCCTTTAGCATTTCCTCGTACCCGATATTCTTTTCTTTGGATATGTGGGATACCAATAGCCCATCGTTTTTGGTAAGTTGGGCATTAAAGGAAATAGCCTTGCTTGGAGGTGTTAAAGTGCTGTTGGTAAGGTCGATTTTTGCGGATTTACCGTGTGCTAAAAAAGCCCCGAAACCAGGAACTACCACACAATTATACTCAAACAATAACTTCTCTATGTATAAATCTATCCGCATAGCCACAAATATTGCAAAAAAAGAGGGAGTACAAAATATGCCGCATAACTTTTTATTAACATTTGAAAATCTGTATTTTGTGAACAACTTTGACTCCCAAATCAAATGACTGAACCTGAAATTATTGCGGCTTTACGGCTGCAAAATATTCCCAATATCGGGGATGTTACTGCCAAAAAATTAATTGCACATTGTGGAAACCCAAAAGCCGTTTTTGAAGACAAACTGCATCATCTTTTAAAAATTGATGGTATTGGAAAGATTACCTTAAAGGGTCTGCAGGATAAAATTTATCTTGAAGAAGCCCAAAAGGAGTTCGAGTTTCTGTCAAAACAAGATATTTCCATTTCTTATTTTATGGACAATGATTACCCTGCTCGTTTGAAGCATTGTGTGGATGGCCCCATTTTACTGTTTCAACAAGGAAATATAGATCTAGAGCGCCAAAAAGTGATCAGTGTGGTGGGCACAAGAAACGTGACCAACTATGGGGTCTCGTTCTGTCATCAATTTGTTGAGGAATTGGCACCGTTGAACCCGGTTATTGTTAGTGGATTTGCCTATGGTGTGGATATTGCCGTTCAAAAAGCGGCCATGGACCACGGATTACAGACCATAGCCTGTATGGCACATGGATTAGATCAAATATATCCTAAAGTACATGCCAAATTTAAAACCAAAATAGAAGCAAACGGTGGTTTTGTAACCGAGTTTTGGAGCAGAACCCAACCCAATAGGGAAAACTTCCTGAAACGGAATCGGATAATTGCGGGGATAAGCGAAGCAACCATTGTGATCGAATCTGCGGAAAAAGGAGGGAGCTTGGTAACCGCCGATCTGGCACATGGGTACCATCGAGAAGTTTTTGCCGTTCCGGGAAGGGCTACCGATAAATGGAGCAAAGGCTGCAATGACCTTATTAAATATCAAAAAGCACATTTATTGACATCTGCTGCAGAGCTGATTTATCTTTTAGGTTGGGAAATTGAAGCGGAAAAACAAGAAAAAGCGGTGCAAAAGCAGCTGTTTGTCGAGTTGGACGAAACAGAACAGTCAATCTACAAATACCTGCAGTTAAACGGAAAACAACTGTTGGATACCGTAGCTTTGGAATGTAATCTGCCCATTTTTAAGGTTTCCAGCACATTATTGAACATGGAAATGAAGGGCGTGATCCGACCACTGCCCGGTAAACTGTTCGAAGCGGTGTAGTCAACGTCGTTTTGAGCGCAGCCGAGAAATCTTTTTTTTGGAAAGTAAATGCCGGTAATAATGAGCAAGTTGGCAGAATTAAAAAAATAGGATGTTACTTATCTATAAAATTAAACATCTAAACGTGTTTGAATATTTAGATGGATGCCGCTCATCGATATAAGTTGTAACAGAACAGTCACTCTGTTTTTATAGGTGGTTTATCGGGAGGATGCCACTAGAAACCGGGTTTTACATCAATTTTAAACATAAATTGGGCTAAAAAGCCCAATTCACTTATTAATGATTTTCCACTATTAGGCCAAGTATTCGATAAAAGACTAGTATCCTAATCTTGTCCTTACCCTTGCCAATACCTGATCTGCCACTTTTCGGGCCTTTTCTGCCCCAAAGGCCAAGGCCTCGTCGATCTCGCCTGTATGGTTCATGTAGTACTCAAACTTTTCCCGAGGCTCTTGGAACTTCTCTAAAATAAGCTCGTACAAGGCTTGTTTAGCATGTCCGTAACCATAATTGCCTGCCAAATAATTGGCGCTCATCTCCTCGATTTGCTCTGGGCTGGCCAAAAGCTTGTACAGTGCAAACACATTGTCCTTGCTGGGATCTTTGGGCTCTTCCATGGGCGTACTGTCCGTAACGATGCCCATGATCTGCTTTCGCAATTTTTTATCGGTTTGGAAAAGGTTTATAAGGTTGTCACGGCTTTTGCTCATTTTTTCACCATCCGTTCCGGGAACATACATGGTTTGTTCGTGGACTTTTGCTTCGGGCATTACAAATGTTTCACCCATCTGGTTATGAAAACGTGAGGCAACGTCCCGTGTCATTTCCAAATGTTGCAGTTGGTCTTTCCCTACGGGAACAATATCTGCATCATACAGCAATATATCTGCCGCCATCAACATAGGATATGTAAACAGGCCGGCGTTTACGTCTTCAAGTCTATCTGCCTTATCTTTAAAGGAATGGGCCAGAGTGAGTCGCTGATATGGAAAAAAGCAGCTTAGGTACCAGGCCAATTCTGCAGTTTGAGGGATATCACTTTGTCTATAAAAAACAGTTTTTTCAATATCCAGGCCAAAAGCAAGCCAAGCGGCAGCAATTGCATAGGTATTGCTCCTTAGTAGCTCCCCATCTTTTATTTGGGTCAACGAGTGCATATCCGCAATAAACAAAAAGGAATCGTTTTTAGGGTCTTCCGCCATTTTAATGGCAGGGGCAATTGCACCTAAAATATTCCCTAAATGGGGCGTGCCTGTACTTTGTATTCCTGTAAGAATTCTGGCCATTTTTAATTTTTGCCCGTAAAAGTAAGCATCCGTTGATTATAAAAAAAGCTGGAGACATGACTGTTTTTTAAAGGATTTATTATCTCTTGGTAATGCATGCCGATTAAAATAGGGAAATAAGTTACTTTTGGAGGATGCTTGGAGCAATCAAAAATGTGGGGCATTTGTTGTATAGGGTTTGGTTCTATATTTTGGTCGCCGTTCCTATCTTTCTTTTTTTTCCGTTTCTACTGGCCACTACAATTTCCGAGAAGACCTATCCCCAATTTTTCTGGTTGGCCCGTAATCTTTGGGCAAGGCCAATACTTTACGGAATGGGCTGTTTTCCCAAAGTAGTCCGGGAGCAAAGTATGCAAAAAGGAAAGAGCTATATGTTGGTGGCCAACCATACAAGTATGCTCGATATTATGCTGATGCTCCATGTAAGTAAAAACCCTTTTGTTTTTGTGGGGAAAAAGGAGCTGGTAAAGATTCCCATATTCGGGTTTTTCTATAAAAGAGTATGCATTTTAGTGGATAGGGACAGTGTTCGAAGCCGGACAGGAGTGTACCGAAGGGCACAGAGACGGTTAGATCAAGGTTTAAGTATTTGTATTTTCCCAGAAGGAGGGGTTCCAGACGAGGAAGTGATTTTGGACAGTTTTAAGGATGGTGCCTTTAAAATGGCCATTGCCCATAAAATTCCTGTGGTACCGATAACATTTTACGATAATAAGAAAAGGTTTTCGTTTACATTTTATAGTGGTAGGCCCGGCAGTATCAGGGTAAAAGTGCATCGCTTTTTTGAAACGGGAATCCTGAGTCCCGAGGATACATCTACTTTAAGGGAAGAGGTGAGGGATGTTATTCTTGAAGAGCTGACTTGAGTTAATCCAATGCGTTTTCGGGCAATGCAAGGTTGGGTAGTTGCAAAACAATATGTTTTATGTGTGTTCCATCGTTGAAAGAGCTTATGGTCTCATGGAAAATTTGATACCCTTTTACGGTGTTTAGAAGCTCGATTTGGTCTCTCCAATTTACCATCTCTTCTCGGTACCAATAATTTTTATGGGATTCGTGATCCAATCCTTTACAGTGGTATTCAACATCGATTTTCACTTTATCTTCCAAAGCTTTTATCCCAATTTTAAAATGTTGGTTTGTAACACCGTTTATAATGGATTGCTCAACAATATTCTCAAAGAGCATGAGTACTACGAACGATGGTATGGTTGCCTGCTTTGACCTGTTATTGTCCTTTTCCATTGATACGGTATAGTCGAAAGAATCATCGTATCTTAATTTTTGAAGCTTTAAATACCAATGCAGCATATCGATCTCGTTATACAAAGAGACCGAGTCTTGTCCAATCTGTTTTAAATAAAACCGAACAAGCTTACTGAAAGTGGAAAAATAATCGAGGGCCAATTTTGTGTTTTGAGTAGTAATAAAGTATTGTATGGCGTTCAGGGCATTAAAAACAAAATGTGGATTAAGCTGGGAATTGAGGGTTTTTAGCTTCAGTTCCAAAACCTCTTCTCGGATCTGGATAAGCTTGAGTTCTTTTTCGATCAGCTGTTTATTTGCTCTTACACTTTTAATTTTTATGGCACAGATAGATGCTATGGCCGACAACATTTTTAAATGTCGATTTGTGAAAAAACCTTTTTCTGGATGCTCGCAGTCTATTACCCCATAAACATCATTTTCGTATTTAATGGGGACACAAATTTCAGATAGCCTAAAATCATCATCTACTATATATCTCGAATCTTGCGTGGTGTCCAAAATAAGTTCGGGCACGCCAGTTACGGCAACACTTCCGGTAATGCCTTCTCCAACAGTTATTTCTACCGGATTGTACAGTGTCTGGTCTTTTGGACTTTTTGGTCCGTAAGCAGCTTTTTGTATGAGTATATTTTGTTGAGGATCAACCAGGTAGATCACGCAATCTACAAACCCTAATTTGGAAATACAGTTTTTTGCCACATCCCAAAGAATGTCTTCTTCATTTTCTTTTCCCATGAGTGATTTGGAAAAGTAGATAAGGATATCTTCAAACTGTTCAGTATTCACATTATCAGTTGGTTGGTTTGTGTTTTGAGGCATAATGTAAGAAAAATATGCGAATATTTGATTTTAAAAAAAGCCCTCTATTTAAATAGAAGGCTTAATTGATTGCATAGAGGAGCAACCTTCCTAACCAACTTCTTTGTACTAAAATTTAAAACTAAAGCCACTATAAACTCCTATGGAATAGGGTTGAAAGTTGCCGGAAACATTGGAAAACGTATTTAATTGATATTTAAAAACGGGTTCCACATTTATTTTGATTTTGGGAGAAAACTTATAATTAAGTCCCATACCCACATTGGCGCTAAAGTTTAAAGAATTTATATTGTTCGCCTTGCCCACTTCCGTAACTAAGTCGTTGGATTCCAACAAAACAGAATTATCTACCAAAAACAGGGAACTGAAGCCCCCGATGAGGTCAACACCAAACTTTTTGTCCAAAACGGCATAGTTTACCTCCAACGGAACTTCAATATAGCCCAGTTGTTGTACCATTTTACCGTCAAGGGCAGGAACACTGTTTTCAGCAATTTCTTTGGATGTGACTGATGGAGAAGCTTTGTTGGCATCTCTACTTTCAACAATTATATTTGTTGGGTTCGGACTGTAATCAATATTGGCAATTTTGTCTGTTGCTGCGGCACGTAGAGTAGAGGAGAAAAGCACATCGTTGGTGCTATACCCATAATTAACTCGATGCACCCCAGAACGTATTTTTAGTTTTTTGCCCATTTCGTATGCTACGGTAAGCCCATAGCTTAGATTTAGGTTTCCCGATTTTGAGTTGGAGGAAAAGTCCGGTCCAATAGGAGAACCATCTCCAGAAGCATCAAAATAAACCGGGGCCAAAGAAGGACCAACAGACCATTTACCAGAGTTGTTATTGGCAATCGCCTCATCTAAACCTAAATCCTCTTGCTCTTTAATGGCATCATAAATAGATTGTTTTTCCACCTCATTCTTTTTTTCCTCATTGAGCGCAACTGCTTCCTCTAAATTGGAAGTAGTTGAAATGGACTGCTTATCAGTAGGTTCGCTATCAGGTTTATTGGAGGCCAAAACCGTATTGCTTTCAGATACTTTTTTACTGTTTTTTGAAAATTGGGATTCCGATGGGGTCAAATTGTTTTCAGATTTATTATCTGCCGTGGCCAGATTGTTTTTGGTTGAGGGGGATAATGATGTCGAAGAGACTTTTGTCTTGTTGATAGAAGATTCCGAATTGCTGGTCTTTGTGGAGTTTCCTGTTTCTGCCAAAACCTCATTGTCAAGCGTTAAATCAGTTTCTGGGGAAAGAGATGTTTTATTGAAGCTGTCTGCATCTTTTTCGGCATCAGCGGGAGGAGAGGTATTCTCTACATCCGTAATAATTTGCTGCTCTATTGGTTCGTCGGTAACCGGATTAATAACCAGTAACACGATTACCAAGGCAGCTGCTACGCCACCAAGATACCACCAAATCGGTACTATCCGCTTCTTTTGCTTTTTGTTGTCCAAAGAGTTTTCAATGGCATTCCATACTTTTGGATCCGGAACTTCTTGAAAGTCCCGAAACTGTTCTTTGAACAATTGCTCTAAATTCTTTTTCCCCATGGTCTATCTATTTAAGCAATGTTGATTTTAGTTTTCTCTATTTTGTCTCTCAAAATGGCCTTGGCTCTTGCCAAATTTGATTTTGAAGTTCCAGTTGAGGTTCCCAATAGCTCACTTATTTCTTTATGGCTATAGCCGTCCAATACATAAAGATTGAACGTTAATCGGTACTTGTGCGGTAATTCTTGAATGTATCCCAAGAGAGTAGAGAGGTTAACATCGGCGCTCTCGGTATCTATTTCGATTACATCTTCGGTGTTTTCCGAAACCACATTGAGATATTGATCCTTACGATACTTTTGAAGAACTGTATTTACTGTTATTCTCTTGATCCATCCCTCAAAAGATCCCTTAAAGTTGAACTGATCCACTTTCTCGAAAATGGTCATAAAACTGTCGTGCAGGTTATCTTCGGCCTCGGTTTTGTTCCGGGAATATTTTAGGCACATGCCAAATAGAATACCGGAATACCTCCGGTATAGCTCAGCTTGTGCCTGCCGATTTCCTTTTTTACAGTTATGTATCAGTTCTTCAAGATCCAAATGTTGGTCAATTCTGGATTCGTACTCTTACTTTTGGGTCGATTCTGTTGCCACGGGAACCGTATATTCCAAATAGGTCGCATTCCCTTCGGCATCATCACCTGCATAAAATCTAAAGGTATATTCCTCGTTGTAAATTACATTGAATTTTAATGTGGCCACAACTTCTTCCACGGCTTCGGTGCATGCTCTATTTTCGTCGGTGAGCACAGATCCGATTACAACCACATCGCGTTGGGTGGTAGCGGTTTGCACAACATCAAAACCTTCAAAAAATGTACAGCCATTGGGCCGTTGGTAGGTTATGTCAATGTCGTAAGTTTTTCCGTATTCAAACGATTCGGGCATATCTGCCTCAACCGTATGAAGGGCGGTAAAATAAAAATTGGGGGAATCATCATCCACTTCACAAGAAACGAACCATGAGCATGCCACAAATAATACAATTGGCATTAGCACTTTTTTCATAACAAAAATCCTTTTTCCCTTAGATGTACAGTACAATTAAGGGTTGCGTAGGATTTTCATAACCAAAAGTTAATCTACCTAAATAATCGATTAAAAGCTTATTCGCTTACCGCGGTAATGGCTTCCCGTATTTTGTCCTCTAATTCTTCGGATAGTTCCGGGTTATCCAATAGCAATGTTTTAACGGCGTCTCTACCTTGTCCCAGTTTAGTGTCTCCATAACTGAACCAAGAACCGCTTTTCTTCACAATTTCGTATGCCACGCCCAAATCGAGTATTTCCCCGATTTTTGAAATACCTTCCCCGTACATAATATCAAATTCGGCAGTTTTAAAAGGAGGGGCTACCTTGTTTTTGACCACTTTTACCCTGGTTTTGTTCCCTTGAACTTCGCCATCGGTACTTTTAATTTGGGTGGAACGCCTAATGTCCAACCGTACAGAGGCATAGAACTTAAGTGCATTACCTCCTGTGGTAGTTTCGGGGTTTCCGAACATTACCCCGATTTTTTCCCGCAACTGGTTAATAAATATTACGGTACACTTGGTCTTGCTTATGGTAGAAGTAAGTTTTCTGAGCGCTTGGGACATTAATCTTGCATGAAGTCCCATTTTGGAGTCACCCATTTCTCCTTCGATTTCACTTTTTGGAGTTAAGGCCGCTACGGAATCCACAATAACAATATCAATGGCGCCAGAACGGATAAGGTTATCGGCGATTTCCAATGCTTGTTCCCCATGATCGGGCTGTGAAATAATCAAATTGTCAATATCTACCCCAAGCTTTTTCGCATAGAAACGATCAAAGGCGTGTTCAGCATCAATAAAAGCGGCAATGCCACCGGCCTTTTGGGCCTCTGCGATTGCATGCAAGGTCAAAGTGGTCTTACCGGATGATTCCGGACCATATATTTCAACAACTCTTCCCTTGGGGTAACCACCGACCCCGAGTGCAATATCCAATCCTAACGAGCCGGAAGGAATAACCTCCACATCTTCAACAACACTGTCCCCCATTTTCATAACAGCACCTTTCCCGTAGGTTTTGTCCAATTTATCTAGTGTAAGTTTGAGGGCTTTTAATTTTGCTTCTTTCTCTTTGCTCATGGTAAAAATTGTTAGGAAGGCTAAAATACCATTTCTTTCCACATGCCACAAAGACGACGCAACCTTTTTAATAACAATGCATCTTGGGTGTACTAACTCATCTTTATAGAGCTGTATTTAGCTCAGAATTGCTAGAAAAGAAAATTTAGTTGTGAAAAAGAAAAAGTGAATTAAGGGGGCCTAACGGCCCTTTTGGTTTACTGTTCTTTTCAATCCCTATCTTTGCAGAAAATTTTAAAGGACCATTCTTTAACTTAATCAGGTATAGCATGCAACTGTACAATACATTAAGTGCAAAAGAAAGGGAAGCTCTTATTGAGGAAGCCGGGAAGGACAGGCTTACCATCTCTTTCTATAAATATGCACATATAGGAAACCCTCGAATATTGAGGAACCATCTTTTTTTGGCTTGGGACGGTATGGATGTTCTTGGCCGTATTTATGTCGCTCACGAAGGCATTAATGCCCAACTTTCGGTGCCGGCAGAGAATTTTGGGATTTTTAAGGAACACTTGGACAGCATTTCTTTTTTGGAAAATGTACGATTGAATATTGCCATTGAGCAGGACAATAAATCTTTTTTAAAACTCAAGGTAAAGGTTCGTAAAAAGATTGTGGCCGATGGCCTCAACGACGACACTTTTGATGTGACCAATAAAGGAATCCACGTAGGGGCAGAGCAATTCAACGAACTTATTGAGGACGAAAATACTGTGTTGGTGGATATGCGCAACCACTACGAAAGTGAGATAGGCCATTTTAAAAATGCCATAACTCCAGATGTGGATACCTTTCGTGATTCGCTAGATATTATTGAGGAAAATTTAGCTGAGCACAAGGAGGATAAAAAACTTGTGATGTACTGTACCGGAGGTATTCGTTGCGAGAAAGCCAGTGCCTACTACAAACACAAAGGTTTTAAAAATGTATATCAGCTAGAAGGTGGGATAATTGAATACACCAGACAAGTGCGTGAAAAGAACTTGGAAAACAAATTCTTGGGGAAAAACTTTGTTTTTGACCACAGAAGGGGTGAACGTATTTCTGAAGAAGTGATAGCGCACTGCCACCAATGTGGAAAACCTTGCGATACACATGTAAACTGCGCCAACGAAGCTTGTCATTTATTGTTTATTCAATGCGAGGAATGTGCCAAAGAGATGAACAATTGTTGCTCCGTGGAATGCAAAGAAGTACATGCTTTACCTTATGAAGAACAAAAACGTTTGCGAAAGGGTAAGGGCGCCAGCAACAAAATATTTAAAAAAGGACGTTCCCCTGTGTTGAAATACAAGAAGTAGCATTTCCCTACTGCCACAAATTGTACTATATTTACAATTAGTAATTTTTATGAACCCTATTTAAGGAGGTGGTTTAAATTTCCTTAAATCAAGATATTATATATGGCGTGTAGCAGTTGTTCAACCGGCAAGGATGGACAACCGCGTGGTTGCAAGAACAATGGTACTTGCGGCACTGATGGTTGTAACAAGCTGACAGTCTTTGATTGGCTTTCCAATATGTCGTTGCCCAACGGTCAAAAACCCTTTGATTGTGTTGAGGTACGTTTTAAAAATAGCAGAAAAGAATTTTATCGAAACTCGGACAGTCTTCAATTGTCCATAGGTGATGTTGTGGCCACTCAGGCCAAGTCCGGTCACGATATCGGAGTGGTTACTTTGACCGGTGAACTGGTGCGAATTCAAATGAAACGCAAAAAAGTATCGCCAGAAGACAAGAATATTCCAAAAGTTTACAGAAAAGCTTCACAAAGGGATATTGATATTTGGCAAAAATGTAGGGACAAGGAAGAAGAAATCAAGAAGCGGTCCCGAGAGATAGCCATTTCACTGAAACTACAGATGAAATTGAGCGATGTGGAGTTCCAAGGCGATGGTTCCAAAGCTACGTTCTATTACACGGCCGAAGATCGTGTGGATTTTAGACAATTGATCAAGGACATGGCCAAAGCCTTTGGTATTCGTATAGAGATGCGCCAAATTGGCTATAGGCAAGAAGCGCAGCGCTTGGGAGGAATCGGTTCCTGTGGGCGTGAACTTTGCTGCTCCACTTGGTTGACCGATTTTAGATCGGTGAGTACCGCCTCTGCGCGCTACCAACAGCTTGCCTTGAACCCCCAAAAATTGGCAGGTCAGTGCGGCAAGCTCAAATGTTGTCTCAACTATGAGCTCGATATGTATCTCGAAGCCCTGAAAAACTTTCCTCCTTCGGACTGTAAGCTAAAAACAAGCAAGGGATTGGCCTTTTGCCAGAAAGCCGATATTTTTAAAGAAAAGCTCTGGTTTTCCTATAAGGACGAACCTGCAATTTGGCACACTTTGACCAAAGACCAAGTATTGGAAATTTTGGAGCTGAACAAGAAAAATCAAAAAGTAGCAAGCCTTGAGGAGTATGCTGCTGATAATATTATTGAAGAAAAAACAACTTTTGAGAACGTTGTGGGTCAAGATAGCCTTACCCGATTCGATAGGCCCAAAAAGAAAAAACGAAGAAATAAAAAGCGAAGAAAGCCAAAACCTAAAGCATCATCCAATGCGAAATAAATTTTTGTTGCTTCTTATTGCCGTAATATCCCTTTCATCTTGCAATGAATTGTTGGTGTATTCCGATTATCAGCCCATAAAAGAAGGAAAATGGGAACTCGATAAAAAAGTGGATTTTGAATTCTCCGGACTTGATTCCACGCAAACATACAACCTGTTCATCAATATTAGAAATGATGATTCTTATGCCTTCAGCAATTTATTTTTGATTGCCGAGTTAGAATATCCCAGTGGCAACACAATTAAGGACACGTTGGAGTATAGAATGGCGGAACCCAGTGGCGAATGGCTGGGAAAAGGAATGGGGGGCGTCAAGGAAAATAAACTTTGGTATAAGGAAATGATCGATTTTTCGGATTCTGGCGTATATAAAGTAAACATTTCGCACGCCATGCGCAAAAATGGCAATGTGGAAGGCCTTCATGTTTTGGAAGGAGTAACAGATGTTGGTTTGGAAATAGAAAAAGCACCCAAATTATAATGGCAAAAAAGCGTCAAAAAAAACAGCAACAAAATTTTCGACCTTTTATTAAGTGGTTTTGGATAGTATTCGGGATAGGAGTGCTATCCGTCGTCCTCATTTTTCAATTGGCCTCATGGGGCGCGTTTGGCGAAATGCCCACTTTTGAACGATTGGAAAACCCCGAAACCAATTTGGCCACGGAGTTTATCTCTTCGGATGGGGAAACCTTGGGCAAGCTCTATTTGGATGACAACAGGACGTGGGTGGATTACGAGACATTGCCCCAAAATATTGTGGACGCATTAGTTGCAACAGAAGATGCCAGGTATTATGATCATTCAGGAATCGATGCCAGGGGATTTGCTAGGGCAGTGGCCTATTTGGGATCAAAGGGAGGGGCCAGTACCATTTCGCAACAGTTGGCGCGTCAGCTTTTTGTAGGTGTGCGCTCCAGAAACCTTTTCGAAGCCGTTACCCAAAAAATAAAGGAGTGGGTTATCGCTACCCGCTTGGAAAGGAACTATACCAAAGAGGAGATCATAGCAATGTACTTGAACATCTATGATTTTGGATATGCCGCTGATGGTATCCGTTCCGCGGCCAGAATCTATTTTGGAAAAGAACCGAATGAGCTTCGCACGGAAGAATCTGCCGTTTTGGTAGGAATGCTCAAAAATTCATCGCTATACAATCCAATACGTAGAGAAGAGTTGGTGTTCAACAGAAGAAATACCGTATTGGGCCAAATGGCCAAGTATGGATATGTCTCCGAAAAGGAAAAGGATTCGCTCCAAAGTTTGAAGATGAAGATCAACTTTAACCCAGAATCGCACAGAGAAGGGTTGGCAACATATTTTAGAATGTATCTTCAACGTTGGTTGAATAACTGGGTGAAGGAAAACCCCAAACCAGACGGCGAAAACTATAATATCTATTTGGATGGATTAAAGGTCTATACGACCGTAGATTCCAGAATGCAAAAAAATGCAGAGGAGGCGGTCCAAGAACACATGAAAAATCTACAGGCCGAGTTTTTTAATCAAAATACACCCGACCGTAACCCTACAACCCCATTTTTGGATATTAACAAAGGAGCTATCGATACCATTATGATGCGCGCTATGAGACGGTCGGCCAGATGGCGACACCTAAAACGCGAAGGACTGTCCGACAAAGATATCGAAGCAACTTTCCACAAAAAGGAGGAAATGACAGTATTCGACTGGAACAGTGATTCATACGAAAAAGACACCATCATGACCCCGATGGACTCCATCAGATACTATAAAACCTTTTTGCGCACCGCAATGATGTCTCTTGAGCCGCAAACAGGTCATGTAAAAGCATGGGTGGGAGGAATTGATTACAAGCATTTCCAATATGATAATGTGATACAAGGATCGCGACAAGCAGGTTCTTTGTTCAAGCCGTTTGTTTATGCAGCGGCAATAGACCAGCTACGGTATTCCCCATGTTATACTTTGCCAGACAACCAGTATAGCATTGAGCCAGGAAAGCATGGTAACATGGAGGCATGGACCCCTAAAAATGCCGATGGCAAATACTCGGGGGAGGATATGACCTTGAAAAGAGCTTTGGCCAACTCGGTAAATACAATAACTGCGCAACTTATAGATAGAGTAGGTCCCGGTGCAGTAGTATCAATTGCGAAAAGCATGGGAATTACCAAAGAAATTCCCGAAGTGCCCTCCATAGCACTGGGAGCAACGGATGTGTCGGTTTACGAAATTGTCGGGGCATTTGGAACATTTGCCAATCAAGGGGTGTATGTAAAGCCCGTAATGGTTACCCGTATAGAGGATAGGAACGGAACGGTACTTTATGAATACACACCAGAAACAAAGGATGTGCTTAGTAAAGATGTAGCTTATGCAATGGTAAATTTATTGCAAGGCGTTACCGAAGCCGGTTCGGGAGGAAGGCTTAGACATACATATGGAGTAAACAATACAGTTTACAAAGAAGTTGTAACGGGTTATCCATACAAGCTATATAATCCCATAGCCGGTAAAACAGGAACCACTCAAAACCAAAGTGACGGTTGGTTTATGGGAATGGTCCCCAATTTGGTAACCGGTGTTTGGGTAGGTGGCGAGGAAAGGTCTATCCATTTTAATCGTTTGGCGTATGGACAAGGAGCATCCATGGCATTGCCTATTTGGGCATTATATATGAAAAAGAACTATGCCAACGAAGAATTGGGGGTGTCGCAAGATGCATTTGAAGAGCCAGAGGATTTATCCATCAATATAGATTGTACCAAGCAACAACAAGGAGAGAAGATAGACACGGATGACGATTTGGACGATTTGGACTTCTAACAGGAAATAATTTAAAAGAAAGCCCCAAGCATATCTTAATTTGCTTGGGGCTTTTTTATTTAAATCGTAATTTCAGGCAATCATAAATACGAATTACATGATCAATAAAACAGTTGCGAATGTTGCCGAAGCTTTAAAGGGTGTTGAGGATGGCATGACATTTATGTTGGGCGGATTTGGCTTATGCGGCATCCCGGAAAATGCGATAAACGAACTCGTTCGTATGGGCATCAAGGACATTACCTGTATCTCAAATAATGCCGGTGTAGATGATTTTGGACTTGGACTGTTGTTGCAAAAACATCAAATTAGAAAAATGATATCCTCCTATGTGGGAGAGAATGATGAGTTCGAGCGTCAAATGCTCAGTGGAGAGCTCGAAGTGGAGTTGACCCCCCAAGGAACCTTAGCAGAAAAATGCCGAGCAGCTCAAGCCGGATTCCCGGCATTTTATACCCCGGCAGGTTATGGTACCGAGGTAGCCGAAGGAAAAGAAACTAGGGAGTTTGATGGTAAAATGTATGTACTGGAACCCGCTTTTAAGGCCGATTTTTCATTTGTGAAAGCGTGGAAAGGAGATGAAGCAGGCAACCTTATATTTAAAGGTACAGCAAGAAACTTTAATCCATGCATGTGCGGAGCTGCGACGATTACCGTGGCAGAGGTCGAAGAACTGCTCCCTGCCGGAAGCTTGGATCCCAACCAAATCCACATTCCCGGAATATTTGTACAACGAATCTTCCAAGGGGAAAAATTTGAGAAACGAATTGAACAAAGAACTGTAAGATAGAAAGCATAGTTATGTTGGACAAGAATGGAATAGCAAAGCGAATAGCAAAAGAGGTCAAAGATGGTTACTATGTGAATCTAGGGATTGGAATTCCGACCTTGGTGGCCAATTTTGTACGAGACGATATAAGTGTTGAGTTTCAAAGTGAGAACGGTGTATTGGGCATGGGACCCTTCCCGTTTGAAGGAGAGGAAGATGCCGACATTATTAATGCCGGAAAACAGACCATTACCACATTGCCGGGAGCCTCATTTTTTGATTCTGCCCTGAGCTTTGGAATGATCCGTGGCCAACATGTACACCTTACCATTCTGGGAGCGATGGAAGTGGCAGAAAACGGGGATATTGCCAATTGGAAAATTCCCGGTAAAATGGTGAAGGGAATGGGAGGAGCTATGGATTTGGTGGCATCGGCAGAAAATATCATCGTTGCCATGATGCATACCAACAGAGCTGGGGAATCAAAACTATTAAAACGTTGCACATTGCCTTTAACGGGAGTGGGTTGTGTAAAAAAAATTGTGACCAATCTTGCGGTACTGGAAGTGACACCAAAAGGGTTCAAATTGTTGGAACGGGCTCCGGGAGTTTCGGTAGAGGAAATCAAGAAAGCAACTGACGGAGAGTTGATTGTGGAAGGGGATGTTCCAGAAATGAATGTTTGATTCAAATCAATCGCTGTTTTACAACAAAAAAAAGATATTACACAACAATAGTTTTTAATAACAGTTCATCGAATATATATTTGGTTATATCGAATTTTTTACCCAAATTAACACCGTTAAAACCTATTAACCATGGCCCTAAAATCAAACACTACGATGGACGAGAACGTACAAGTTTACAGAAACGATTTTTTTACAGGTTTTATGCTATTGATCAAGAAGCTTTTTATGCTGTAGAATAGTATTATCCCCCTGAAAAATATGGAGCCAACATTGTGTTAGGCTCTTTTTTTATGGTAATTTGTGGTGTAATTTAAATGTATGGGGCTTCACTTTCGACAATGCGACAGTACGGATCTAGAAACTTTGGTGCTAATATCCAAGGCTACATTTTCGGATGCTTTTGAAAAGGACAATGATCCAGATGATTTTCAGGCATACCTGCAAAAAGCGTTTGGATCCAAACAATTGTCCAAAGAGCTTTCCAATAAAAATTGCCTCTTTTATTTTGTTTATGATGATAAAGAACTGGTAGGGTATTTCAAACTAAATACTGCATCTGCCCAAACCGATGTTCACGATCCCAATGCTATGGAGATAGAACGTATTTATGTGCTCAGTGGCCATCAAGGCAAAAAGATCGGCTCGTGGATGCTACAGGAAATCATATCCAAGGCCAAGCAACTATGCAAACAATTTATTTGGCTTGGTGTTTGGGAGCACAACCCCAAGGCCATTCGTTTTTATCAAAACCATGGTTTTGTAAAGTTTGGGGAGCATCCCTACCATATAGGAACGGATAAACAAACCGATTGGTTGTTGGAGTTAAAGCTTTAATAAGTTTCCCAGATACAGAATATCGCCCTCAGCTTGCAACTTGTACGCAAAAGAATTCTCGAACGCAGCATGGATCAATAATGAAATGGCATTGGCGTTCAACTTGGTTAAACTATTGGTCCGGTACACCACATCCCGAATAGTAGAAAAACTAATATTGCTCTTTATGGCAATATTGGCAAAATCGTCTTTGGTGGTGTTTCTGCGCAGTACTATGGATAAACGTTCGTTTATTGGCTTTCCATAATCTTCCTCTCTAAAAATCAGTTCGGTTTTTACAATGGGCCCAAGCCCTTTAATTGATCCCATACATAAGTAGTGTTAAATAATAATAATATGTTGGGGTCGAATCCTATTTTCTATATTTGGCTTGTAACCCAATTACAGAAAACTAGATAAATTGCTGCGTTAAGTGCGTATTGCGTAACAATATTACACAATATAGAAATAAATGTATATAATTAAGCAGTTACGAAGAAAAAATAATATTAGCCAATCACAATTGGGAGAAGAAATTGGGGTAAGTCTGCGCACTATTCAGCTTTATGAGCGCAAGGATGCGAATATCCCGATCAAAAATTTAACAAAGATTGCAGAGTATTTTGGGCTCACCATTGCCGAACTCTACATGCACGAGGTCAACGATATGGGCGAGGCATACACCAAACGACAGCCCTTTACCAAACATGGCAGCGTTTTTTATCCTTTGGAGCACGGAAAATATTTGGTTATGGCCCCTCTGGTATTGGTCGAATGGCATAAAAAATATATTGAAACTTTCCATAATTCTAGTTTGAGCAATCCTTTTCAAGGTGGATTTGTGATTGATTTTTTAACAGAGGAACCCCATCGGATTTTTGAGGTTTCTGGAGACTCTATGAACGATGGTACCTTCAATTCAATTCCGAACAAGGCTTATGTGCTTGGCCTGGAAATGAAAAAAGAGTCGTTTACTAGAAACAAGCAAGGGTTTTGGAACCAGGCTTACATTTTAGTTTGTGTGGATAGGATTATCTGTAAACAACTTACAGGGTTTAACAAGACCAATAATTCGTTCCTGTGTCATAATTTGAACACTTCTCCCGAATTTAAGGACTTTGAATTGCCTTTGGATGATGTGTTACAGGTATTCAAAATTGCTAAGAAGCAGTTTTGACCGTGTTTAAATGGTCTAGGACTTGACCTAGGCACTCATCTAAGTTTTTCCTTATCTCGTTTTCCCAAAATCGGAACACGGTAAATCCTTTTTCCTTTAGGGCTTGGTTCACTTCATGGTCCCGTTGTATGTTGCGTTCTATTTTGGGAATCCAGAATTCACGGTTCGTTTTAATTTTTTCCTTACGTTCCTCCCAATTATAACCGTGCCAATATTCTCCATCAATAAATATGACGGTCTTGTACTTTTTAAGGGCAATATCCGGCTTTCCTATGAGTTTTTTGTAGTCGATACGATACCTGTAACCAGATTGCCATAAAGCTTTTCTAAACATAAGCTCTGGCTTTGTGTTCTTACCGCGAATCTTGCCCATAATCTTGGAGCGTTCGGGTGTAGTGTAAAAACCTGACTCCTCATTGAACCGAGGGACTTTGATACGCTCTTTTGGATATTCTTTGGGCATATGGTAATATACGCATGTTTAGATGAAAAGAAAATAGTTAAGGGTGTTGGGTTTGTAGATGAAGAGAAAAAGGGTATTGATGCGCCTGCCTGTCGGTGGACAGGAATTCCGCTAATTCTCACGCAAAATTAATTCCAATAACACGTGTCACTCTGGATGCCTGCATACCGGACGGTCAGGCAGTGAAGAATCTCTATTATGGACAATTAGCTAAAAGGGTCAATAGAATGTCAAGAAGGTCACGAATGTTTTTTTGTCATTTCGAAATAAGGAACTAGGCGACGATTGAGAAATCTAGTTTTATTTTGAGATTTCTCACTTCAATTTCGACTACGCTCAATCTTACAGTTCGAAATGACATAGGATTCGCATTTTGTTGGCTTGAGTGTTCTCCCCAGAAGCCAAGCACTCGACATGACAACTTTTTTAAAAGAAAAAACCCAAACTCCTAATGGAACTTGGGTTTTGTATATAATTTAGGATAGCGTTTTATCCCTTTAAAGTAGCTGATAAATATTCGCGGTTCATTCGTGCGATGTTCGTCAAAGAAATACCTTTGGGGCATTCCACCTCACAGGCGCCGGTGTTGGTACAGTTTCCAAAACCTTCCAAATCCATTTGGCGAACCATATTCTGTACACGTTCCACGGCTTCTACTCTACCTTGTGGCAACAATGCAAATTGTGAAACCTTTGCGGAAGTGAACAGCATGGCACTTGCATTTTTACATGCGGCCACACAAGCTCCACAACCAATACAGGTAGCAGCGTCCATGGCTTCGTCCGCATCGTATTTGTTAATTGGAATGGTGTTGGCATCTATCGTATTACCAGAGGTGTTCACGGAAATATAACCTCCGGCCTGCTGAATACGGTCAAATGCACTACGATCTACAATTAAATCCTTGATAACTGGAAATGCTTTTGCACGGAAAGGTTCAATAACAATGGTATCTCCATCGTTGAACTTTCTCATGTGCAATTGGCAAGTGGTCACTAATCTATCCGGACCATGGGGTTCTCCATTGATTTGTAAGGAACAAGTACCACAGATACCTTCCCTACAATCGTGATCGAACTCAACAGGTTCCTCTCCTTTGGAGACCAATTCTTCATTAAGGATATCCAACATCTCCAAGAAAGACATATCACCTTCTACACCATCAAGGGTATAATCAACTATCTTTCCTGGGGTGGATGCGTCTTTTTGACGCCATATTTTTAAATGTAGCTTCATTGCTTCGCTAATTATTAAGTTAATCGGTTATTGGTTTAAACTGCGTTTTAGTTTAGCTTCCTTTAAATATTTGATATAACCGTTTAATATTTTTAATGTTCTCTGTTATGTAACTCTCTAAAGTTATTAAGTTTTTCCTCTTCGATATAGTTTTCATCAAACGCTATAATCATATGGTCCAAAGTTTCATTCAAAGAGCCTCTTGCCATGCGGCAGAATTGAATGTTCTCCTGATAGTTGAACCTTCCAAACCCTTCTGCAATATTGTTTCCAATTGATCGTGAAGAACGTTTTATTTGGCTAACAAGCTCAAATTTTTCAGAATTGGGCAAAAGAGGGATGATTTCATCTTTAACATAATTTCTTAGAATTTTCGACTCTTTCCAACAAGCCAACTCTTCAAAAGATTTAAAACTTCCCACTAATAATTCTACTGTTGTTCTTTATCCAATAACTTAATAACCAATAACACAATAATTATTTATATGATCTTGTCTTCAGTTCAATATTTTCGTACACCAAATCTTCTTTGTGCAATTCGGCATCCTTTGGCTCGCCCTTGTATTCCCAAGCAGCCACGTATTTAAAGTTCTCGTCATCACGAAGCGCTTCACCCTCTTCGGTCTGATACTCCTCACGGAAGTGTCCTCCACAAGATTCGTTTCTGTGCAAGGCATCTTTTGCGAAAAGCTCTCCCAACTCCAAGAAATCGGCAACACGACCGGCTTTTTCCAGCTCTTGGTTTTTAGAATCGATGCTTCCGGGGATTTTTACGTTCTCCCAGAAATCTTTTCTAAGGTCGGAAATCTCCTTAATGGCTTCTTTCAATTCCTTTTCGTTACGGGCCATACCACATTTGTTCCACATAATCTTGCCCAGTTTCTTGTGATAATAATCCACTGAATGTATTCCTGAACCGCCCATCAATTTTTCCATTCTGTCTCGAACCTGTTTTTCAGCTTCGTCAAACTCTTTGGAATCTGTGGGAATGGCTCCTGTTCTAATATCATCGGATAAGTAATCGCCGATTGTATATGGCAACACAAAATATCCATCGGCAAGGCCTTGCATTAATGCCGAAGCCCCCAAACGGTTGGCACCGTGGTCGCTAAAGTTGGCTTCTCCAGCAGCATAGCAACCAGGTATGGTAGTCTGTAAGTTATAATCGACCCAAAGACCTCCCATGGTATAGTGTACCGCAGGGTAGATCATCATTGGAGTTTTATATGGGTTCTGATCTACGATTTTTTCGTACATCTGGAAAAGGTTCCCGTACTTGGCCTCCACAACCTCTTCGCCCAATTTGGTGATGGTTGCTTTATCTGGGTTTTTAAGCCCGGAAGTCAAGGCCTTTTCTTTTCCATATCTTTCTATTGCCGATGCGAAATCCAAGAATACCGCCTCTCCGGTCTTGTTTACACCAAAGCCTGCATCGCAACGTTCTTTGGCAGCTCTTGAAGCTACATCACGTGGGACAAGGTTACCAAAAGCAGGATACCTTCTTTCCAAATAGTAATCACGATCTTCTTCGGCCAATTCGGTTGGTTTTAATCTTCCTTCACGAATGGCGATGGCATCTTCCATTTTCTTGGGCACCCAAATACGTCCGTCATTTCTAAGTGATTCGGACATCAAAGTCAATTTGGATTGATGGTCACCAGAAACAGGAATACAAGTTGGGTGAATCTGGGTGAAACATGGGTTGGCAAAAAAAGCCCCCTTGCGGTGTGCTCTCCAAGCGGCCATTACATTACTTCCCATGGCATTGGTAGAAAGGAAGAAAACGTTTCCATATCCTCCGGTTGCCAAGACAACGGCATGTGCACTGTGTCTTTCAATTTCTCCGCTCACCAAGTCTCTTGCGATAATACCTCTTGCTTTGCCATCTACTAAAACCAAATCCATCATTTCGTGACGGTTGTAGGCTTGGATCTTACCACGGTTGATTTGGCGGTTCATGGCAGAATAGGCACCGAGCAACAATTGTTGTCCAGTTTGTCCTTTCGCATAAAAAGTTCTGGATACAAGCACCCCACCAAAGGAGCGGTTGTCCAACATGCCGCCATACTCACGGGCAAAAGGAACCCCTTGGGCCACACATTGATCAATAATATTGCCGGACACTTCCGCCAATCGGTAAACGTTTCCTTCACGGGAACGGTAGTCGCCTCCTTTTATGGTATCGTAGAAAAGGCGGTAGTTGCTATCGCCGTCTCCTTGATAATTCTTTGCTGCATTGATACCTCCTTGGGCAGCAATAGAGTGTGCCCTACGCGGTGAATCTTGATAGCAGAATGTTTTTACATTGTAACCCAGCTCGGCCAAAGTGGCGGCTGCGGCGCCACCTGCAAGCCCAGTACCCACAACGATAACATCGATGTTCCTTTTGTTGGCAGGGTTAACAAGATTGATATCGTTTTTATGTTTGGTCCATTTGTCGGCCAATGGCCCGGATGGAATTTTAGAATCCAATATGCCCATACTTAATGTGTTATTGGGTTAAGGTGATGGTATATGGCGATAAATGCAAATGCCAAGGGTACCACTACCGCAAATATTTTAGCAAATCTTGTCAATCCCGCGGAGTATTTGTTGTTCAGCCCCATGGATTGAAACGAGGATGCAAAGCCGTGCCACAAGTGAAGGCTCAACAGTACAAAGGAAACAACGTAAAAAATTGTTCTCCAGAAGGGAGCAAACTTTTCTACGGTTTCGTGATAGTAACGTGTTGGGTCTTCTGGGTTGGCCTCAATATATTTATAGGCCATTTCGTGCACCCAAAAATCGTAGAAGTGCAGAGCCAAGAAAGCAAGGATTACCAGACCCGAGTAGATCATGTTCCTGGAAACCCATGGAGCATTGGCGCTACCCTTGTACTTGACATAACTTACGTCCCTAGCTTTTTTATTCCGGATTTCCAGAACAAAGCCCATTACGAAATGTACGATCACACCAATGATCAGAATAGGCTGCATCAAGAATTGGACTATCGGATTGTAGCCCATAAAATGGGATGCTTCATTAAAAAAATCGGGGGAAAATACCGAAGCCAAATTAATGGTGACGTGAAGAATCAAAAATGTGACCAAAAAAAGACCCGATAGGGCCATAACATATTTTCTGGCCAACGAAGATTTTATCAAACTCATTAGAAGTTAGTTTTTACACAAATTTACGGCACGGATGAGTTTTTAACAAACTTTCAACATCGCAAAGCGGGTTATTTAGACTCATTTTAAGCTACTGGGATTTAACGCTTCAGGATTCTTTTTTAGGATTTTTAACCGATATTACACTTGATAACCAAACCAATACAAAAAACATGGACGTTGCCCTGCTTTCCGTAAGTCTTAACGTGTATTCTACAGCTAGGATTGCGGAGGAGTTTGAGAAGGCCGGCCACTATGTTGAGCATATAGACCACACTAAATGTTCCGTGCTGTTGAGCGGGGATAGGCCACAAATTTTTTTTGAAGCAGAGAATATTACCGATGAGTTCGATGCCGTTGTGCCGAGAATAGGTACTACGGTGACCAGACATGGTGCCGCAATCGTAAAACAGTTTGAATTGAACCATGTGTTCAGTACTGCAAAATCCCTTGGAATATTAAGAGCAAGAAACAAAGTGGCAACCTTGCAGTTGATGTCCAAAAAAGGAATTTCCGTTCCCAGAACAGTATTTTCTATTAATCCCAATAATGTGGAGCATCAAATTGAACTGTTGGGTGGGGCTCCGGTAATAATTAAGTTGCAAGAAGGCACGCAAGGTAAGGGAGTGATTTTGGCCGAAAGTAAAAAATCTGCCAAGTCGGTCATTGATACCTTATATAATATGAATACCAGTATTTTACTCCAAGAATATATAGAAGAGGCCAATGGGGAGGATTTAAGGATAATCGTGGTGGGCAATAAAATTGTGGCCAGCATGAAGCGCACCAGCGAAATGGATGATTTTAGATCTAATGTACACCGTGGTGCCGAGGTAGATATAGTGCAATTGACCCCAAGAGAAAAATACATGGCCATAAATGCGACAAAACATTTGGGCCTTGGGGTGGCGGGAGTAGATCTGATCAGGTCAAAAAATGGTCCACTGTTGATAGAGGTCAATGCTTCGCCCGGACTCAAGGGCATCGAAGCGGCAACTGGTGTAAATGTAGCCAAGGCCATAGTTCAGTTTGTAGAGAAAAACGGTAAACGAAATCGAAAATAGCCCCCAAAAAGTTTTAAACGGACAGATCTATTTTTTTGTCAGTGACTTTGGATAGGCTAAACTTAATAGCGTTGTCAAGGTCGGAGAATTGACGAATTTTATTGCGAAAGAACATGCGTTCTAATACCACACTTGCCAGTCCACTTTTGTTATAGGCCACAATGGAATAAAATTCCAATTGGTGTCGATGCTTGTAGAATTTTAACCAATCTGTGGGAACAACCGAGTAGTCATTGATTCGATTACTGATATAGGCGATGGGTTTGTCCTTTCCTAAAACTTGATAAGCTGCTGCTATAATTTTTTCGGCGATCGCCCAATTAAAAATTGCACCCTCTTTCATTTCGGAGATGACCAAACCTTCAAAAAAAAAGAATATCCCAAATTCGTATTCCCTGCTTTCCCGAATGTTCTTAAAAAACTCCAGCTCTCTAACGCTCTGCATAAAATCGCTCTTTTTTATGAATCCATAGTTTCGTCAAAAATAAAAGCAAGAAAAGGTTATATATGGTGTTGTTTTACCTATGGCCGTTTGCGATTGGCGCATTGGCCTTTTCAATTGACGGAGAATTAACCTGCGCCAGTTAAAAAAGAAGTATTCTTACAAACGTAGTTTTAATGCCCTATTTTTTCTCCATATTCTTTAGTTGAATACCCAGTGCTTTTGTAGAAAGTTGCACCTCTAAAAGGGAGAGTACCAACGAGACCATTAAAAAAACCAGGCTGATGCCAAAGATTACATTGGCCCAAACTTGCATTTCTACATATATCAAAAACATGGTGACTGCAGCCAATAAAAAACTGATTATAGCAGAGGCCTGCATGTTTTTGATTATGCCCAAGCGGGAACGCAATTGGTTGATTTGTTGTTTTAGGGGCTGGGCCGAAGTTTCCTCGAACTGTTTATGCAACTGTCGTATTAAAGCGGCAATAGCTAAATAACGAGCATTGTAAGCCAACATGGTCAACGAAATGGCCGGGAAAAGCAGAGCGGGAATGCTTAGGCTGAGTTGCATTATTTTAATTTGAAAGGAAAGGTAAGAATTTGTGATCGGTATAGCAATTACCTAAATTTGAGCAAATCAAAATATAGATATGAAATACGATCAAATAGACAGCAATCTTTTTGTGAAGAACCGCAAGAAATTCACTGCTTACATGAGGCCAAAAAGTATTGCGGTATTTAACTCGAACGATATTTACCCTATAGGTGCCGATAGTACCTTGCCCTTTGAGCAGGACAGGGATATTTTTTATCTGAGCGGAGCCGATCAAGAAGAAACCATTTTGCTGCTTTTTCCTGATGCAATAGACCCAAAGCATAGGGAGATTTTATTTGTTAGGGAGACCAATGATCATATCGCGGTTTGGGAAGGGGCCAAGCTTACCAAGGAAAAAGCTACAGAAGTATCGGGAATCGAAACTATTTATTGGCTTACGGATTTTGATAAAATCTTTTTTGATTTGATGACAGAGGCCGACACCATATATTTTAACACCAACGAACATTACCGTCAAGCAGTGGAGACCCAAACTCGGGAAGACCGCTTTATTGAAAAGGTAAAGAAAGAATATCCGGCACACCAATGGGCCAAGAGTAACCCCATTCTGCAAAAAATTCGAGGAGTCAAGGAGCCAGAGGAAGTAGCAATAATGCAAAGAGCGTGTGATATTACCGAAAAAGGGTTTAGACGAGTACTGGCTTTTGTAGAACCGGGAGTCTGGGAACACGAGATAGAGGCAGAGTATCTGCACGAATTTATTCGTAATCGTTCCAAGGGGTTCGCATATAGCCCCATAATCGCATCGGGAGGTAATGCCAACGTATTGCACTATATTGAGAATAACCAGCAAACAAAGGCTGGAGATTTAATTTTGATGGACCTTGCCGCAGAGTACGCCAATTATTCCAGCGATATGACCCGAACTATCCCTGTGAGCGGTAGGTTTACGACACGACAAAAAGAGGTGTACAGTGCGGTTCTCCGCGTAAAAGATGAAGCCACAAAAATGTTGGTGCCCGGAACCATTTGGGCGGAATACCATAAGGAAGTTGGAAAACTCATGACCTCGGAACTCATAGGACTTGGGTTATTGGACAAAGCGGATGTACAGAACGAAAACCCCGATTGGCCAGCATACAAAAAATACTTTATGCATGGCACCAGTCACCATATTGGATTGAACACCCATGATTATGGAGAGCTTAAAACCCCGATGAAACCAAATATGGTATTCACGGTAGAACCTGGAATTTATATTCCCGCGGAGGGCATGGGCATTCGTTTGGAAGATGATGTGGTAATCCAAGAAAACGGGGAGCCGTTCAATTTAATGCGCAACATACCGATTGAAATTGAAGAGATAGAGGAGTTGATGAATAGTTGATCTGTGAATTAGAGCAGAAGAGGGATTAATTAATCTCTCCCTTTGATCAACTTTGTTAAAAATAATCTATATGAACCTAATTTGGTTGATTCAACAAACAGATATTGAAAAAAAGATAAAGGAAGCTCCCGATAGCGCATACGAAATAGGTGTGGTGATCGGGAGTTACCTTCCTTTTGTGGTTTTGGCAGGAATCGCCTACGCCATATACTACTACAACAAAAAGAAACGTGGTTCCGAATAAAACAGTTGAGGCACTTTATCTTTTTTGTAAAAACCTCCTCTTAATATCATTTTAAGACTTGGGGCTATACGATGGTTTTAATGATTCTCTTTCTTGGTCTTGTGACCTTTATTTGAATACTATAACTTTAGATTTTATCAATTAATCAGATGTAAAAATGTCCAAAACAACCTTAATCTTCTCGTTATTCGTGATGTCCGCTTTGACCATAAATGCAAATCCTAAAAATATAGTTGTTCAGGAAACCTTTAAGGTAACGCAAGTTTCCCCAGAGCATGGTTCGTATGTGGTTACTCCGGAGGTTCCCGCAGATGGAATGGTGCCGTCCGGTACAGAACTTACCGTAACGGCAACGGCTGCGAAGGGATATAGTTTGGACGCAGTTTATTACACATTTAAAGGGGGGCTTTGGGGCACGCTAAGCATAGAGAGCTTTGAGCCTACCATAAAAATAACAGTGGACAGGGATTTGACCTTGGGAGCTGTTTTTGTGGAAAACAGTTTGGTGGAAAATCTTAATATAATACATAATGTGGTATATGCGCAACCGGGTAAAAAGCCTTTAAAGTATGATGTATTTTCGCCCAAAGGGGCCAAAAATTTACCCATGGCCATAATTGTGCACGGAGGCGGATGGTCCTCCAACAACGAAGATATTATGAGGGGCTTGGCAAGGGAATTGGCAAAAGACAATCGGTATGTGGTTTTTAGCATTGATTACCGGTGGATAAACCAATTGGACGGGGACGAAGAGCCCAATTCAATGCACGAACTGATCGAAGATGTGTTTGGGGCAATTGCACATATACAGGAACATGCTTCCAAATATGGGGGAGACCCCGATCGTATCGCGGTTACGGGAGACAGTGCAGGGGGGCATTTATCGGCTTCGGCGGCAATTTTAAGTTCATTGATCGGAGATGGTGGTTTTGGTGAAACCGAAGGGGTTTATGAGTTTAATCCAACCTATATTCCCAAAGGGAAAACTGTGGAAGAAGTCCGTTCTCATATTATGGAAGCAGTGAAAGTAGCCGCCCCTAGCTATGGTCTTTATAGCGCTCGGGATTTTAAACAATTTATAGGCGAAGCAGAACCAGAATACCTGGACGCAGTATCTCCAGTGTCCCACGTGCCGAATATCGCCGAAAGGGCCGTTCCGCACTTTATGGTCAGGGGGACTGAGGATGGCTTGGTCACCCAGAGCGTAGTGCAGCCATATGTTCAAAAACTAAACGAACAAGGACAAACAGTAAAAAACATAGAAGTTGAAGGAGCAGGACATGCTTTTTTTGACTGGAAACCCGATGCGCGGACCAGAGCGACCTTTAAGAAGTTCGGTGTTCCGTATGCTGCCCAGATGAAATCTTTTTTTGATACTGTTTTTTATAAGTAATTAAGAATGTTGGATAGAAAAGATCATTGGGAAACCGTTTATGGGACAAAGAAACCAGATGAGGTAAGTTGGACCCAAGATGTCCCAAAAATATCTCTGGAATTGATACACGCTTTTAATTTGGAGAAGAGCGCCAAAATTATTGATGTGGGAGGAGGTGATAGTAAGTTGGTCGATTTTTTACTGAACGAAGGTTTTGATAATATTACGGTACTTGATATTTCGGGAAAGGCAATTGAAAGAGCTCAAATGAGGTTGGGTGAGAAGGCTCAAAAAGTAACATGGATCGAGTGCGATATAACTGAATTTAAACCCAAAGAAACCTATGATGTTTGGCACGACAGGGCGGCATTTCATTTTTTGACCCAACAAGATCAGGTTCAGGCTTATGTGAATTTGGTAGAAAAAGCAGTATCAGATTATTTGATTCTAGGTACATTTTCCGAAAACGGCCCCAAAAAGTGCAGTGGTCTGGATATTAAACAATACAATGAAGATCAAATGGCGGGAACGTTTCAAGATTTCACAAAAATCACATGCCAGACCAAAGATCATGTTACTCCTTTTGGCACTACACAGAATTTTATCTTTTGCAGCTTTAAGAGAAAGTAATTAGGTTTTGGCGGCCATCTGTTTGCCATCAATCATGTTGAAAATTAGAAAAGCCACTAATGCGGGCAGCACCCAACCTAGCTGATATTCACTAAAAGGTATCCAATTTACAAAAGGATCCATTTGCTCGCCCAACCCTATGCTTCCCAAGAAATCGGGAATACTGAACAAAATGGTAACGCCCACTACTCGTTTAAAGACTTTGGACGAACTCCATTTTTCTGGGATCACATTCAATAGAATCAAGATAATTGTGATCGGATAAATAAACATAAGTACCGGTACAGCTACTTGTATAATGTAGCTCACATCAAATTGCCCCACCAATATACCCAGTAAGCAACCAATAAGCGCGGTAACCCTGTACGCCATTTCCGAATTGTTGAATCGGCCCTTTATAAAGTCGGCCGCACCCGTTACTATACCTACTGCGGTGGTAAAGCAAGCAAAACTTACCAAAACACTTAGTAAAAAGTTGCCTTTTTGTCCTAAGGTTTCTGCGCTGATGCCGCGCAAAAGTGCGGTTCTGGAAATATCATTATCAAAAGCCCCCCCGAACAGTGCCCCGGTTAAGATCAATCCTCCATAAATTAAAAATAAACCTATTCCTGCCCAAAGCCCTGCTCTTGCAATAAGCGCTTTCTTTTCTTGGAAGGAAGCAGTTTTTTCTTTCATGTTGATGGATATAATGATAACGGCTCCAACCACCACCGCTCCAATTGCATCAAAAGTTTGGTAACCTTCCAAAATGCCCATACTAAAAGGTCTCTCCATTTCTGAAGCTACAAAATCAAAATCCACGGTAAAGATTGTGGTTGCAATGATTGCCATTAGAATAATTAGGATGCCAGGGGTCAATAATTTGCCCAATAGGTCCAATACTTTAGAACGATTGATTGCAAAAGCAAATACCAGAACAAAGTATATGAGACTAGTTAGTAGCGATGAAGAGTTCCAAAAGGGTTGAATTGCCATTTCATGTGTTACGGAGGCTGTTCTTGGCGAAGGTAAGGCAATGGCAATGGCATAAATTATGTAGCAGTAGATCGCACTGAACAAAGGAGATACCTTTTTGGCAAAATCGAATAGCGTTCCTTGGAGTTTAGCGTGGGCCATAATCCCTAAAATTGGGATGAGCACTCCCGATATACAGAAGCCTAGGGTGACGAGCCACCATAGATTTCCCGATTTGAATCCTAATAAAGAAGGCAAAACTAAATTTCCTGCACCAAAAAAGAGGGAGAAAAGCGCAAATGCGGTTACGGTTAACGTTTTTTTATTCTGTCGTTGTTGATAATTTGTTTTCAATATGGTATCTTTCAAAAGCGTTTTTGAGCGGAAAAAGATGTCTTTTTGTCGATTTTATGGTATTTCATCGAAAAAAATATTTTATCGATGTGTTCACAAAATAAAAAGTTATTAACATTCGTTCCATTAAAAAAGAGTAACCTCGTAAAATTATTTATATAACAAAAAATTACTAGTAACCAATTTAAGCATTTTTCGAAGCCCCATTTCGTCATCCATTGCTTTTCTTCAAACAAACCAGCGTATGAAAACATCTACTACTCAGCATGGCAAAAAATTCTCTTCGTTCTTTTGTAGTCTGTTCGGGCACCATTATGTGGTTTCCAAAAAAGTAACAGAACATATTAAAGAATATAAATGCATCCATTGTCAAAAACAGGTTACAACGGATGTCAGCGGAAAACTATCCGCCTTAACGCCTCAAATGCAAGAGATAAACAGTACATTGGAAGATATGTACAGAAAACGAAAAAGTAGGGTGGTGCACCAAGTGGCATAGCCCTATTTCTTTTTAGAAAAAGGCCCAAATCTTATCCCGGAAACTTAAGTAATTACCTGCTGCTACTGGTTGCGTGCCCCAATACCATGTTGTAGGGAAATCTTGATTTTCGGGATTTTTTATTTCTCAAAAGAATTCCAGCCCTGTGCCGTAATCGGAATTTTGGTCTCTGCTCTAGTGATCAAATGTATCCCTTCATTCTTTTCCGTCATGTGACCTATAACCGTTAGATTGGGATTCCCTTTAATTTTTGGAAAATCCGCTTGATCAATGGTAAGTAACAATTCGTAGTCTTCTCCACCGCTCAAGGCAATCATGGTGCTATCCATTTTAAATTCTTCGGAAGCGGAAATCACAGTAGGGTCCAAAGGAATCTTATCTTCGAAAACATTGCAGCCCAAGTCACTGTGCTTACATAAATGTAAAACTTCCGATGACAGTCCATCGCTAATATCGATCATGGAAGTGGGTTTTACCTCCAATTTTTTTAGCAATTCCACAATGTCCTTGCGAGCCTCGGGTTTTAACTGTCGTTCCACAATGTAAGAATAGGGTTCAAGGTCTGGTTGGCTGTTCGGGTTTACCTTGAACACTTCCTTTTCCCGTTCAAGTACTTGTAGTCCCAGATATGCACCGCCCAAATCACCGGTTACCACCAACAAATCATTGGGTTTGCTGCCTTTTCGATAAACAATTTCATTCTCATCGGCAGCCCCAATGGCTGTAACGCTTATGATCATTCCCCTTGTGGACGATGTGGTGTCGCCTCCGACCAAGTCAACATTGTACAATTTACAAGCTAGGGCAACCCCGGCATAAAACTCTTCCAAAGCTTCGAGCGGAAAACGATTGGATATGGCCAAAGAAACCGTTACTTGAGTGGCCATGGCGTTCATGGCGTAGATATCGGATAGATTCACCATTACCGATTTGTAGCCCAAGTGCTTTAGGGGCATATAGCTCAAATCAAAATGAACGCCCTCGACCAGCATATCGGTAGAAACAACTGTTTTTTTGCCTTGATGATCCATTACGGCAGCGTCGTCCCCAATCCCTTTAATGGACGAAGTCTGGGTCAGTTCAAAATTTTTGGTAAGATGGTCGATCAGGCCAAATTCGCCCAATTTCTCTAATGCGGTACGTTCTTGATTCTTGTCTTCTAGCATTTTGCAAAAATAATGAGGATAATCGTAAATTCTGGTGTCCGAAGGGATATAAAATTTTTTCGGTGAAAGCGCATCAAAAACCATAGGAAATTGTTGGGAATACGCCATTGATGCGACTTGCCGTAAATCAGCTTTATTTTCCATAAGAAACACCTATGGATACATTCGTTATAATAATGTTAGGTGCTATGGTAAAACACTACTTATACAGTATATTTGTAAGCTATTTAGATTAAATACAAGTAAGATGATTAAGGTTTCAGAATCAGCAAGGCACAAAGTGGTGTCGCTTATGACCGAGGAAGGTTTTAATGCGACCACGGATTATGTGCGTGTTGGCGTAAAGAGCGGCGGGTGCAGTGGATTGTCTTATGAATTGACGTTTGACAATTCCGCAACGGATACAGATAAAGTTTTTGAAGATAACAACGTAAGGATTATCGTGGATAAAAAGAGCTTTTTGTATTTGGTGGGCACCACATTGGAATATTCAGGAGGATTAAACGGTAAGGGATTTGTGTTCAATAATCCAAATGCCCAGCGTACCTGTGGATGCGGGGAGAGTTTTTCACTTTAAATTGAAACTGTTGATTGATCATTGTCAATTGACAAAATGAGAGCGTATGGCTTATACAGAGGAAGAATTAAAAAAAGAACTGGAAACCAAGGAGTACGAGTACGGTTTTTATACCGACATTGAATCGGACACCCTACCCAAAGGGTTGAACGAGGATATCGTAATCGCTATTTCCAAAAAGAAGGAAGAGCCCGAATGGATGACCGAGTGGCGATTGGAAGCATTCCGCGCCTGGAAAGAAATGGAGGAACCGGAATGGGCGAACGTAACCTATCAAAAGCCCGATTTTCAAGATATTTCCTATTACTCGGCCCCAAACAAAAAACCTAAGTACAATAGTCTGGACGAAGTAGATCCAGAGTTGTTGGAGACTTTTAAGAAGTTGGGGATATCCGTGGACGAGCAAAAAAAGTTGGCCGGTGTAGCGGTAGATATCGTTATGGATTCCGTTTCTGTGGCAACAACTTTTAAAAAGACATTGGCCGAAAAGGGAATAATTTTCTGTTCCATTTCCGAGGCAATCCAAGAACACCCGGAATTGGTCAAAAAATATTTGGGCACCGTAGTGCCTCAAAAAGACAATTTTTATGCAGCATTAAACTCAGCGGTATTTTCCGATGGGTCCTTCTGCTATATTCCAAAAGGAGTAAGATGTCCAATGGAGCTTTCCACCTATTTCCGAATCAACCAGGCAGGAACAGGACAATTCGAAAGAACTTTGGTGGTTGCCGACGAAGGCAGCTATGTAAGCTATTTGGAGGGTTGTACGGCACCGTCCCGAGACGAAAACCAATTGCACGCAGCTGTAGTGGAACTGATTGCCATGGATGATGCCGAAATCAAATATTCCACAGTACAGAACTGGTACCCTGGAAATAGCGAAGGTAAAGGAGGGGTGTTCAACTTTGTTACCAAGCGAGGGATTTGTGAAAAGAATGCCAAGATTTCTTGGACTCAAGTGGAAACAGGATCGGCCGTAACATGGAAATATCCATCTTGTGTGCTTAAAGGAGATAACTCAATAGGAGAGTTCTACTCCATTGCAGTTACCAACAACTTTCAGCAAGCGGATACCGGAACTAAAATGATACACTTGGGCAAAAACACCAAGAGTACCATAATTTCCAAAGGAATTTCCGCAGGACAATCACAAAATAGTTACCGAGGTTTGGTGCAGGTGAACAGCCGGGCGGAAAATGCCAGGAACTTCTCGCAATGCGACTCTTTGTTGATGGGCAACCGTTGTGGAGCGCACACATTCCCTTACATTGAGGTAAAGAACAAATCGGCCCAGATAGAACACGAGGCTACCACCAGTAAAATTGGTGAAGACCAGATTTTTTATTGCAACCAAAGGGGAATCGATACCGAAAAGGCCATTGCCTTGATCGTAAACGGATTTAGTAAGGAAGTGTTGAACAAACTTCCAATGGAATTTGCCGTAGAGGCCCAAAAGCTATTGGAAATCAGTTTGGAAGGATCAGTAGGATAGCTTCGGCACGCTCAGCTACCCAATTTGATTTGGTGATTGAGCGAAGTCGAAATCACAATTAATAAGATAGGATACAATTATAGAAGATGCTAGAAATCAAAAATTTACACGCAAGCGTAGACGATAAAGAAATTCTTAAGGGAATCGACCTAAAGGTAAACGCAGGAGAGGTACACGCCATTATGGGACCTAACGGTTCAGGTAAAAGTACTTTGGCAGAAGTAATCGCAGGTCAGGAAGAGTTTGAAGTTGGAGAAGGAAACATTCTTTTGGAAGGAGAGGACTTGGAAGAGCTTTCCCCGGAAGAAAGAGCTCACAAAGGAGTATTCTTGTCGTTTCAATACCCAGTGGAAATTCCAGGAGTATCGGTGACCAACTTCATGAAAACGGCTATCAACGAA
>JAAEZN010000020.1 GCA_018222835.1 Algicola sp.
GCTCAACAATTATTAAAAAGCTTTAAATCGGTAAAACGCATCAAGGAAGCCTCGCTCGAAAATTTAACTGCTTCCGTGGGGGCATCAAAAGCAAAAAAAATCTATAAAACCTTTCATTAATAGCCATGCAAAAAAAAGGTATCATCATTACAATCGTATTTGCCATGGTCGGTCTATGGGCCACGGCCCAAAACACTACGGAGAATAGACCGCCAAAAATAGGTCTTGTACTTAGTGGTGGGGGCGCAAAAGGCCTGGCCCATATAGGTACGCTAAAGGTTATTGAGGAGGCGGGAATAAAAATAGATTATGTTGGGGGAACAAGTATGGGCGCCATTGTAGGTGCTTTATATGCTTCTGGCTATTCAGCTCATCAATTGGACTCCATTTTTAGGAGTACCGATTTTACCGATCTTATACAGGATAATGTTCCAAGAGGGGCCAAAACATTTTACGAAAAAGAGGACTCGGAACGATATGCGCTATCGTTGCCCTTCGAAAACTTTAAAGTATCGTTTCCTCAGGCAATTTCTGGCGGACAAAATATCTACAACCTATTGGTGCAATTGCTTTTTCATGTGAAGGATGTACAGGATTTTAGAAAGTTGCCGATTCCTTTTTTATGTGTGGCCACCAATGTGGAGACCGGTGAGGAAATTTTATTGGACAAAGGATACCTGCCCGAAGCCATTGTGGCCAGTGGAACATTCCCGTCGTTGTTTGAGCCTGCGGAAATTGATGGTCAAGTCTTAATTGATGGAGGTGTGGTGAACAACTACCCCATTGATCATGTTAGGGAGATGGGAGCGGATATTGTTATCGGGGTAGATGTGCAGCACGATCTGGCTACGCGAGAATCACTCTCTTCTGCTACGGAAATTCTTCTCCAGATCAACAACTATCGAACGGTCAACGATATGAAAGCAAAATCCAAGAAAACGGATATTTATATAAGGCCAGATATAGGTGAGTTTTCTGTGATCGATTTTGCAAAAGGGAGTGAAATTATAAAGAACGGGGAAAAATCCGCCCGAGCCAAAATAGATCAGTTTAACCAGATAGCGCAGGTCCAGCAAAATGTGCCCGAACAAAAAAAGAGCATCAAGTTGGTGGATAGCTTAACCATTAACCGGATGATCATTGAAGGGAACGACAGATATACCCGGGGATATATAAAAGGAAAATTAAGGTTTAATCTTGCCGAAAAAATTTCGTTCGAAGATCTAAAGCAAGGAATCAATAACCTTTCTGCCACGGGAAATTTTAAGGCGATTCGGTATAATCTTGTTTCAAATGGGTTGGGCACCGACTTGGTCCTAAAGCTTAAAGAAGCGCCTACCAAAATGTTCATTAAAATGTCCACGCATTATGATGATCTGTACAAAAGCGCTGCATTGATCAATCTTACCAAGAAAAACTTTTTAATGAAAGACGATGTGGCATCCTTTGATTTTATTTTGGGAGATCACATTAGGTATAATATGCAGTATTATTTGGATAAGGGGTACTACTGGAGCTTTGGGGTAAATTCCAAATTGACCGATTTTGATGCAGACATCGACTTTTCGTTGATTCAGGGCAACTTTAATGTGCCTATCGATCCCAATATTCAGCGGATCAATGTAGATGTTACGGACCTTACCAATCAAATTTATCTGCAAACAGTGCTCAAGGAGGAATTTGCTTTTGTAATCGGGGCGGAACACAAATTTTTGAATTATAGTACCCGTACACTGAACGAAATTGATACCGATACAGAATCTCAATCATCCAATAGAAGGACCAATTTTGAGAACTCCAATTATTTTAGCGCATATTCTCAGGTGAAGTTGGATACGTACGACGATAAATATTTCCCGACAAAGGGACTTTTGTTTGATGGGGACTTTCATTTTTATGCCTTCTCATCCGATTATACCGAGAACTTTTCTGAGTTTGCTGTGGCCAAGGGTAAATTTGGGGGAGTTTTTTCCCCAGCACATAACTTAAGTGTTAAACTGGAGGCGGATGCAGGGTTTAAACTAGGAACCAGTCCAGTGAGTTCTTTTGATTTTATTTTGGGGGGCTTTGGCAACGATTTTGTAAACAATTTTACGCCCTTTTTTGGGTACGATTTTCTTAGTATCCCTGGTAACAGTTATGTTAAAGGGTTTGGCCGTTTGGATTATCGTTTTGCTCCCAAGCACCATTTACTTTTTTCTGCAAACGTTGCTAATGTGGCGGACGATCTTTTTAGGACCGGAGATTGGTTCGAAGAGCCAAACTATACAGGTTTTGGGTTAGGTTATGGCTTTGAATCTTTTCTTGGGCCTATTCAATTATATTATTCTTGGTCACCAGAAATAGACGATGGCAATTTTTTTGTAAGTGTCGGCTATTGGTTTTGATATCTCCCTATGCTAAGCCCTCCATTATCTTAATAAATTGTCAAAAAACAGGGTAAAAACGGCCAATTTCATAGGGGTTTAGTTAAAGTCCGTTAAAAACACTTTTTCCTACAAAAGGCTGCCGTATCTTTACACCCACATAAGGGGTGGTTCCCTTATAACTTTAAGTATTGGTTTTTCATAATTTAAAGTTTGGTTGGTTATTTAGGAAAAGCCCAGTCTCGAGACTGGGCTTTTTTTTGTTATAATATTTTGGAATAAGTTTTGTTTAAGTATATGTAAAACAGCGTAACCCCTAAAGCTATTTTACTAATTTTATAACAATTATTTGTCTATGAAAAAGATACTGATGCCCATATTATTGCTTTTAATGGCAATATCGGTAAGCGGGCAAGATCCAAGGCCGGCTTTTAAGCCAGGGGAATGGCTAAAGTTTAGGATACACTACGGATTTCTTAATGCAAGTTACGCTACAATGCACCTTACCACCAATACTTTGGATGGTGTGCCAGTGTATCATGTAGTGGGCAGGGGAAAAACAACCGGTTTTGCCAGTATATTTTTTAAGGTGGACGATACCTACGAAAGTTATTTTGATATCGATCACGGTAAACCCTACAAGTTTATTCGAAAGATCGATGAAGGAGGCTATACCAAGGACATTGAAATCGATTTTAATTATAAAGAAGATAAGGCCGTACTAAAAGATAACAAGAACGGTACTAAAATGAACATTCCCATCCATGGTCAGATTCAGGATTTGATATCCGCCTCTTACTTTTTAAGGAGCAATTATAGCCTGGAAGAGTTTGAAATAGGTGACACCATAGACTTGGATATGTTGTTTGATGATGATGGCGTGTTCAAGTTCCAATTAAAATATTTGGGAAAAGAAATACTGAGAACCAAGTTTGGAAAGGTGGAATGTCTTAAATTTAGGCCGTTGGTTCAGTCCGGTCGAGTTTTTAAGGAAAAAGAGAGTCTCACCCTTTGGGTATCTAACGATTGGAACAAAATCCCTATCAGGATCAAAGCAGATTTGGCAGTAGGGTCACTTAAAGCGGACTTGGATGGTTATAACGGGCTAAAGAACCAGTTTAAAATAATAATGAAATAGTAGTCGGCATTAATGGACAAGAATGCAAAAATTGCCTCCCAAATAAACAAGCTCGAAGAAAAGTATAAAAACTCGGGCCAAGACTTGAGTTCGTATCTAGACGGGCTGCTCTATCAAAAATATTTAACATATTGGGATTACATTCACTTGGATACCCTGCTCAGCCTTCAGGTGCCAAGAACACATTTTCCGGATGAGGAAATCTTCATCATGTACCACCAGATTACCGAACTCTATTTTAAACTTATTCTTCACGAACAAAAACAGATTGTAGAGGATAGATCGCAAGATGTGCATTTTTTTATCGAAAAAACACGTCGCATCAATAGCTATTTTAAAGCGCTGATCTCTTCTTTCAGTATTATGATAAAAGGGATGGAGCGTGAGCAGTTCCTGAGATATCGGATGGCATTGTTGCCCGCAAGCGGGTTTCAATCCGCACAATATAGGATGATAGAGTTCTATGCCACTCCCTTGGAAAATTTAGTGCATTCCACACAAAGAGACTCTTTTTCATCAGAAAATACCATTGAAGAGTTATTTGAACAAGTGTATTGGAAAAAAGGAGCTACCGATTTGGCTACCGGTGAAAAAACACTGACCCTAAAGCAGTTCGAGGTAAGATACACTCCACGACTGTTAAGAATTGCCAACACGGTGAAGAGCAGTACCATATATCAAAAATACCTGCAATTGCCCGAAGTTTCCCGGAACAATGAAGAGTTGATCTCTGCGTTAAAGGAATTGGATATGAATGCCAACGTAAATTGGCCATTAATGCACATGGGGTCGGCCCACAGATATTTGGCCAAGGAAGGCAAGGATGTAGAGGCGACTGGAGGAACAAATTGGAAGGGGTATTTGCCTCCGAGTTTCCAGAAAATAATATTTTTCCCAACTTTGTACTCAGATTATGAATTGGATACGTGGGGAAAACAATGGGTGGACCATATTTTTAACCCTGCAAATGTAGAATACAAGGAATAAAAAGAAATGCATAGAATTATTGGGGCAATTTTGACACTGGCGGTACTAGTGTCTTGTAAGCAAACAAAGGAGCCGGTCGAGGAAATAGCAAAGATAGAAACGATTGAAGAGCTTCCAGAGTTGCACTATGGTTTTAATCTCGATGAATTTAAAGTGGTTCACGATACCGTTCGAAGAGGGGACAGCTTTGGCGAGCTCATGCTCAAAAACAAAGTGGACTATCCAAAAATTGCCACTATTTCAGAAAATTATAAGGATACTTTCGACGTTCGAAAGATTATGGTGGGCAAACCCTATCTCATCCTTAAATCCAAGGACACATCAGAAGTGGCCGAAGTTTTCATATATCAAAACGACAAGATCAATTATACCGTAGTCGATCTGCGAGATACAGCAGTGGCATATAAAAACAAAAAAGAGGTCACCCTTAGAGAAAGGGAAGTCGGAGGGGTGATTACCAGCAGTCTATCCGAAGCCATGGATAATTTGGGGGTTGATTATGGAATCACGATCGGCCTTTCCGAAATTTATGCGTGGACCATCGATTTTTTTAGATTGGAAAAAGGGGATAAATTCAAGGTGGTCTTCGATGAGCGATATATTAACGATACCGTTTATGCCGGACGCGGACCAATTAAAGCCGCACTTTTTGAACACAAAGGCAGAGAAGTATATGCTTTTCCCTACGTAGCCGACACCGAGAACAATATTTTGGATTATTTCGACCAAGAGGCCAACAACTTAAGAAGTACTTTTTTAAGGGCCCCGATAAAATTTGGTTACAGACTTTCCTCTAGATATAATCTTAAACGTAGAATCGCTTATTATGGGTATAAAGTAAGGCCCCACAAAGGAACAGATTATGCCGCACCCGTAGGTACTCCCATTGTGGCCACTGCTGATGGAACCGTAACGGAGTCCACCCGTAGAGGCGGTAACGGGAAGTATGTGAAAATAAAGCACAATGGTACATATAGTACACAATACCTACATATGAAGGCCCAAAAAGTTAAAAAAGGCGAGTTTGTCCGCCAAGGAGATGTTATTGGCTGGGTCGGTATGACGGGAAACACAGGAGGACCTCATGTGTGTTATCGTTTTTGGAAAAATGGAAGACAAGTGGACCCTTTAAAGGAAAAACTACCTGCGGCCGAACCTATTGCAGATTCGTTGCGTACAGACTATTTAGTACATATTGCACCATTAAAAGAACAATTGGATTGCATTGAATATGCCGATCCATCACTATTGGAACCAGAAGAAACCCTAATATCCTACATCCAGTAATGGCACTACCTACAGTTAATCCCACAACAACACAAGCCTGGAAAAAACTTCAACAACATTATCAAAAAACTAAAGAAGTACATTTAAGAGAACTGTTTTCGGAGGAAGACAGAGGAAAAACACTTTCCATATGCTGGAACGATTTTTTGGTGGACTACTCAAAAAACAGGATTTCTGATGAAACATTGAAATTGTTGTTGGAATTGGCCAAAGAAGTTGGTTTAGAGGATAGTATTAAAAGTTATTTTAAAGGAGAGCTCATCAACCAAACCGAAGGTCGGGCCGTTTTGCATACCGCACTACGGGCTAAAAAGGAAGACAAGATTTTTGTTGACGGTGTTAATATTGTAGATGAGGTTTTCGAAGTAAAAGAGAAAATAAGATCCTTTTCGGATGCGGTAATATCTGGGAAACAAAAAGGATATACTGGAAAATCCTTTACCGACATTGTAAACATTGGTATTGGAGGGTCTGATTTAGGCCCTGTTATGGTTACAGAGGCGCTAAAGTTTTATCAGAACGATTTAAAAACCCATTTTGTAAGTAATGTGGACGGTGATTTGGTTCATGAAGTATTAAAGGAACTTGACCCAGAGACTACACTTTTTGTAATTGTATCCAAATCGTTTACCACACAAGAAACCTTGAGCAATGCCTTGACCATAAAAAAATGGTTTCTGCAAAGTGCTGAAGAAAAAGATGTGGCCGATCATTTTGTGGCAGTATCCACAAATCTGGAAAAGATTCAGGAGTTTGGTATCGCCGACGAAAATGTATTTCCTATGTGGGACTGGGTCGGAGGCCGATTCTCACTTTGGAGCGCTGTTGGGTTGTCCATAGCTCTTTCCGTAGGGTACGAGAATTTTGAGGAACTGTTGTCCGGGGCTAACGAAATGGATGTACATTTTAAGGAGACACCGTTCCGGGATAATATTCCCGTAGTCCTTGCACTGATCAGTGTTTGGTACAATAATTTTTATGGAGCGGAGACCGAAGCCATTATCCCTTACACACAATATCTTCACCGTTTTTCGGCATACTTGCAGCAAGGTATTATGGAAAGTAACGGAAAAAGTATGGATAGGGCGGGCAATCGTGCAGGTCACGAAACTGGAACCATTATTTGGGGAGAACCGGGCACCAACTCTCAACATGCTTTTTTTCAGTTGATTCACCAAGGCACCAAATTGATTCCGACCGATTTTATCGGCTTCAAGAATTCGTTGCACGGTGATGTGGACCATCACAATAAATTAATGGCCAACTTTTTTGCACAGACAGAAGCTTTGATGAACGGTAAAACGGACGGAGAGGTAAAACAAGAACTCGAAGAGCAAGGTCTATCCGGGGAGAAACTGCAAAAAATACTTCCATTTAAAATATTTGAAGGAAATAAACCCACCAATACCATATTAATAGATAAGTTGACTCCTAAAAGTTTGGGCGCTCTGGTCGCACTATATGAACATAAAATATTTGTGCAAGGAGTAATCTGGAATATTTTCAGTTATGATCAATGGGGGGTAGAATTGGGTAAACAGTTAGCGAAAAATATCTTATCCGATATCGAGAATTCAACAATCGGCAAACACGACAGCTCCACACTGAACCTTTTGCATTATTTTAAGGCGTAGATTGCTATCTTTTCAAATACTTGTAAAAACCGTAAACAATTGCTTGTCAGGTATTTTTGCTTGTTAATTTAGTGTTAATTATCTTTGACTGATTTTAACCTTCGCTTAATGAATGTAATCCAAAAATGGATCACATTTGCAGGGCTAATTAAACACTTAAACACTGAATTAAATGAAAAGAATCTACTTGGCTATTGCAGCTATCTTAGTTTCGGCAATGGCATTTTCACAAGGAACTCTTACTGGTACGGTTACCGATGGTGACATGGGCGGACCACTGCCAGGCGCTACTGTAATGGTTAAAGGAACCAGTACAGGTACTTCTACTGATTTCGACGGTAACTTTACTTTGGAAGTAAGCCAAAGCTCAGGAACACTAGTGGTAACATACATTGGATTCCTTAAAAAGGAAGTTGCTTTCACTTCTACAGGGAATGTGGGTACAATTGTATTGATGCCGGATGCTGAGCAATTGGGTGAGGTCGTTGTTACCGGTGTAATGGATATTGCGAAGGACAGGGAAACCCCTGTGGCTGTATCCACAATTACATCAACAGAAATAGTTGAAAAATTAGGGTCCCAGGAATTTCCAGAGATCTTAAGGTCTACACCATCTATTTATGTAACCAAACAAGGTGGTGGTTTTGGTGATGCTAGAATCAACGTTCGAGGTTTCGACCAAAGAAATACAGCTGTAATGATCAACGGTGTACCTGTTAACGATATGGAAAACGGATGGGTATATTGGAGTAACTGGGCAGGACTTTCCGATGTAACCTCTGCTATGCAGGTACAAAGAGGTCTTGGTTCTTCCAAATTGGCCATTTCATCTGTGGGTGGTACCATCAATGTAATCACTAAGGCGGCCGATCTAAAAGAAGGCGGTACTGTTTCTGCTTCAGTAGGTAATAATGATTATTTGAAAACAACAATGGGCTACAACACGGGCCTTATGGAAAATGGACTTTCTGTAAGTGCAATGTTTGGTCGTACTGCTGGTGATGGTTATGTTCAGGGAACCCCTTTCGAGGCATATAACTACTTTGTGGCCATTGGATACAGACCTAATGATAAGCATGATTTCCAATTTATGGTAACCGGTGCTCCTCAGCAACACTTCCAAAGAGGTTATGCGGAATCTATCAGCAATTACATCAGATACGGTAACAATGGTGTGGACCCCAACATCCGTTACAACTCCGATTACGGGTATAGAAACGGAAAAGAGGATACGTTCTCTGGAAACTTTTACCACAAGCCAAAAGCAATGGTTAACTGGGATTGGAAAATCTCCGATAAATCTACCCTGTCTTCTGTGGCTTATGCTTCAATTGGTCGTGGTGGTTCTATCGGTTCTATCGGTCAGATCAACGATTCAAGATCTTTTTCCGGTCAGTTTAAAGATGCAAACGGTCATATCCGTTTTGATGATATCGTAGCATGGAATAGGGGTGTCAATATACCGGATTTTGGTGTACCAAGAGAAGGTTATACCGGTGGGGGCGACCCAGCTTATCAGGGACTTTTTATAAATGGAAATAACAGTTCTTACGGTTTTGAAGATGATGGAGACCATGTTGATGGTCCGGAAAACGGTATTTCTCAACGTTCTTCCATGAACTCACACAACTGGTACGGTACCATTATCAACTTTCACAACGATGTGAATGAAAACTGGTCATTCGATTTGGGTGTTGATGCTAGGATGTATAAAGGTATCCACTACAGAAGATTGGTGGATCTTTTAGGAGCAGATGCCTATGTTGGCAATGATAACATCAACAACACATACAACTTTACAACCGATACCTATGCCCCGACCATTGGAAACATTTGGAACGTGTTCAAAAATGTGGACGATGAAACCAAAATTGATTACTACAATGATGGAAAAGTAAACTGGTTGGGTGCTTTTGGTCAGGTCGAGTACAAAACCGACAAAATCTCTGCTTTTCTTCAAGGGGGTATCTCTAACCAAGGGTTCAAGAGAATCGACTACTTTAACTACTTGGATTCCGATCCAGAGCAAGAAACGGATTGGATAAATATCCTAGGAGGAAACATTAAAGGTGGATTAAACTATAACATTGATGAAAAACACAATGTGTTTGCCAATGCAGGTTACTATTTAAAGCAACCTATTTTTGATGCCATTTTCTTGAACTTTGTTAACGATATAAACGAAGATTACCAAAACGAAAAGATTCTTGGTGTAGAAGTGGGGTACGGATTCAGAAGTCAGTTTTTTAGTGCAAATGTAAACTTGTATAGAACATCTTGGTCAGACCGTTTCCTTTCTGAAGGAGTAAATATTACCGATCCTCAAGGAAACCTGTTGTTCCAAGGGTCTGCTAATTACGATGGTGTCGAGCAGGTTCACATGGGTGTTGAGGTTGATTTCACAGCACGCCCTACCTCATTTTTGACATTCAATGGTATGTTGTCTGTAGGTGATTGGTCATATAATGGGAACCCAACTGCAAATGTGTTTGATGATGGTCAGAACTTGGTTGGTCAGGCTTCAATTATATTGGATGGTGTAAAAGTAGATGATGCTGCCCAGACTACAATGAGATTGGGAGCTACTGTAGAACCAGTGGAAAACCTGTTCTTCGATGCTAGTTGGTACCATGCAGCCAATCTTTACGCTCAATTTGACGTACCTTCTTTCCAAGATGAAAACAGTGACGGATTGCCTGACGGAGGTGATTTCCAATTAAAATTACCTGCGTACGATTTGTTCGATGCTGGTCTTTCTTATCGTATGAGTGTTGGTAAAGAAAAAAGCAAATACCTTAACCTAAGGTTGAACGTGAACAACATTTTCAATGAAGTTTATATTTCTGAATCTACTTCTAACAGAGAAGCAGAAGCTGGAGATGAAACTTGGAATGGTGTTAACGTAAGAAACAACGTATTCTGGGGCTTTGGTAGAACTTGGAACTTTGGTTTGCGTTACAGGTTCTAATTTCAAATAGAGATTATTTAATATAATTAAAAGCCCTTCGTATAAGCGAAGGGCTTTTTTTATGTCCAAAATTCCGTATTTTTAGAAGCTTAAACTATACCTATGGAAATCATCAAAAACCTACATTCTTATTTGGCCTAGTGGTCTTGGCCGTTTTGGTAATCGCTGTAATCAACGCCATAGCCGGCTGGTTGGGCAAAAAGGACTTTACGCTACAAAAAGACCTTCGTGTAAGCTTGTTTGCACTTATATTGAGCCATATTCAGCTTTTGGTCGGGCTTTTGTTGTTTTTTACCTCTACGAATGGACTTAAAGCCATTCAGACATTGGGAATGGGCGGATTGAATGCTCCTGCGCGTTTGTTGGCGGTAGAACATCCATTTATCAATATTATTGCTTTGGTTTTAATTACCATTGGTTGGTCCCGTCACAAAAAATTTATGGAGAGCAATAAAAAATTCAAGACCATTTCCATTTTCTACGGACTTGGATTATTATTGATTTTGAGCCGTATCCCTTGGGGGCAGTGGTTTGCGTAAAGTTATTCCCGCGAAGGCGGGAATAACTCACTCTACCTCTTTCAACAAAAACAAATATATAGGGAAATGATCGCTGTATCCCGCTGTATAGCTACCACCTGAATATGTTCGGAACGGATACCCCTTAAAACGGCCTCTATTTGTTCGGATAAAAGAAGGTGCAAAAATCCCAGCTTTCCAAAACGAAAGAGAGCTGCGATTTTTGGTGGCTAAGTTTGCCGTGAAGAACATCTGGTCGAACAAATTCCACTTATCTCGGTATGCTAAGGAACCCATACCTTTTTTAAACATGGTCTCCATCGGGTTGTACAAGCTCAAACTATCTAATTGATGGATTTTACCTTGCGTTTTTAATATTTTTTTCAAACTGTCGTCAATAGGGTCATCGTTAAGGTCGCCCATCGCAATAATTTTGGCATCCCTATCCAATTTTTGAATGGAATCAATTATACGCTTGTTCAATAGAGCGGCCCGCACTCGCCGAGGGGAACTTTTGGCAGCTCCGCCTCTACGCGATGGCCAATGGTTTACTATAAAATAGATGTTCTCTCGATCCATAGTGCCTCCCACTACCAATTGGTCACGGGTATATTGGCGGTCCCCCTCATCATCAAACAACAAAAGCCGATGACTTTTAAAGGAAGATGGAATAAACGAAGCCTTTTTGTAAAGTAATGCAACATCAATGCCCCTCGCATCTGGAGAGTCAAAATGGATGATGCCATAATCCTTCTCCCTTAAATTGGGATGTTGTACCAACTCCTCAACAACCTGTAAATTTTCAACTTCGCAGAGACCCACAATATCCGGCGAGGAATTAGAGGTTTGAGCACCAATTTGAGAAATGACTTTGGATAAGTTCTCTACCTTTTGCAAGTAGCGTTCCTGTGTCCAATTATAACGCCCCTCAGGGGTTCGGTCGTCATCAAAAGTAAGGGAGTCGTTTACCGTATCGAACAGGTTTTCACAGTTGTAAAAAGCAATTGTTCTTAAAGTGTATGTTTTGGACTTTTGTCCATAAATTGAGGTCGATATTAATACAAGTAGGCATATTAATAATCGCATTATATTTTGATTTTGTAGCTAAAATAAGTACAATTGTTTGCTTTTCTGAAGTTTGTACAGCAATTACAACCCCTTTTTTATTAATTAACCTACAAATATGCTATGAGGCTAGCCATACTATTGGCCTTGTTTTGTTGTAAGTTATTGCATGCACAACAAAGTACTTCGGTTACAGGACAGTTAATGGAGAACGGTTCTAATACACCAATTTCAAATGTTGCAATCACCCTCGAGAATACGTCTCAAGAATTCAGGACAGACACCAATGGAAAATTTGAACTGACACTATCTCAAACAGGAGAGCAAATACTGCGCTTTACTGCTCCAGATTTTATTTTTAAGCGGTTTTCGGTCTATTTGCAAGGAAATCCTGTTGATCTAGGGATAATTTATTTGGAAAGGGATATTGCCCTTGAACAAACGGATAATTTGATTTCACTTACAGATGGAGATCTTTCCGATGATTTTGAATCTGTTTCCAGTTCCATGGGACTATTGCAATCCACACGCGATATTTTCTTGAACCGTGCAGCATTTGATTTTGGTCAGGCATTTTTTAAAGTTCGAGGCTATGATTCGCGTAATGGCCAAGTGTTGATAAATGGTGTCCCCATGAACAAGCCTTTTGATGGCAGGCCGCAATGGAATAACTGGGGCGGACTGAACGATGTGGTACGAAATCAAGAATTTACCAATGGACTAAACATGAATCAATACACGTTTGGCGGTATTTTGGGCAATACCAATATCAATACCCGCCCATCAGCTATGCGTCCCGGACTGCGGTTGTCCTCATCATTTTCCAATCGTACCTACCGTGGCAGATTGATGGCTACGTACAATTCGGGAGAAAAGCCAAGCGGATTGGCGTACTCCGTATCCGCTTCGCGCCGGTGGGCCAAAGAAGGTTTTGTAGAGGGTACTTTGTACGATGCTTATTCGTTCTTTGGCGCAGTAGAGTATCAGTTCAACCCGCAAAACAGCATTGCATTTACCTCAATATTGGCTCGTAACCGACGTGGACGCTCTTCCGCCCTAACAGAAGAAGTCTTTGATTTGATGGGCGGTCAATACAACCCGTATTGGGGCGAGCAAGATGGTAAAATACGTAACTCAAGGGAACGTGAAGTCTTTGAGCCCTTATTTCTCCTTAACTATGTAATGGACAAGAAAAAAATAAGTTGGAATATTGGTGCTGCCTATCAAACAGGAATCAATTCCAGAAGCAGACTTGGCTATTATAACGCACCCAATCCCGACCCAACATATTATCGTTATTTGCCCAGTTACCACATCAACAGTTCCATTGGAACAGATTTTATAAATGCAAATCTGGCAAAAGAATCATTTTTGGAAAATCCACAATTGGATTGGGAACAACTTTATGCTGCAAATACCAATAATGCAGAAAAAGCAACCTATTTACTTTATGATGATGTTGCACAGAACACGACTATTTCTGCTGCCACTAATTTCAATTATACATTGGGCGATTTCATCAAACTCGGCTTTGGCAGTAATTACAAGACCACAACATCTGAGAACTATGCACAAATTTTGGATTTGTTGGGAGCCACTTACCACGAGGATATGGACACTTTCTCCAATACTTTGAACGATGTTGACGGAGAACTACAGAAAACTGAAGGTGAAAAACTCAATTACCATTATAATTTGGATACGTCCCAGATGGAAGGCTTTGCCCAAGTACAATTGACCTCTAAGAAATGGGATGGTTTTATTTCGGCTTTGTATTCCAATTTTAATGTACAGCGGTATGGACTCTTCAAAAACGGGCGATATTTGGAAAACTCCTTTGGTGCTGGTGAGAAAGTAACATTCTCCAATTTGGCCTACAAGGGAGGATTTACCTATTTCTTAACGGGAAGACATTGGTTCACTGCCAATGCTGCGATGGTGGAACGGCCGCCCATCATTCAGAATATATTTGTTAACCCACGTGAGAATAATCAAGTGGTTCCCGAGCTTCAAAAGGAAGTGGTGAGTAGTGTGGATCTAAGCTATTTTGTTCGATTGCCCAGCCTTACGGGGCGAGTAAGTGCCTTTTATACAAGATTTCAGCATACCACCGATATCAATTTCTTTTTTGTGGACTCGGGCTTGGGTTCCGATTTTGTCCAAGAAATAATTACGGGATTGGATAGGCTCCACAAAGGGATTGAGTTTGGTTTTGAATACGAGGCATCTTCCAGTGTAAAATTGACAGCAGCCGGAAATATCGGGCATTATGTATATGCCAGTGACCCATCTGTTCAAATCAATTTTGATACAGCAGGCGCAGAAGAGGATTTGATAGCTCCCGAAGGAAACATAGATTTGGGCATTGCAACCCTCAAGGGTTTAAAATTGGCTCAAGGACCCCATACTGCACTTGCACTGGGAGTGTCTTACCGAGCTCCAAAATATTGGTGGGTTAGTGGCACAACCAATTATCTCACCAATAATTATAGCAATATTTCGACGATTACCAGAACTTCAAGTTTTTTGATAGATCCTGAAACGGGCGAGCCTTTTCCGGATGCTTCTGAAGAAAATGTTGCCACATTGCTAAAGCAAAATAAGCTGGAAGACATCTATTTGCTGAATCTAGTTGGGGGCAAATCGTGGTTGATTGATGGGAAGTACATCAGCTTTTTCGCCAGCGTAAATAATGTTTTTGATTCGGTTTTTCGCACTGGTGGCTACGAGCAAAGTCGGAACGGGAATTTTGGACAGATGAGACAGGACAACCTGAGCGGTTCGCCATCCTTTGCCCCAAAATACTGGTATAGCTACGGCAGGACCTATTTCTTGAATTTGGCTATCAGCTTTTAAATCCTACTTATGAAAAAAATGATTTTTAAAATTATGGGAGCCGGCATTTTAATGTCTTTTTTATGTTGTGTTGATGGAAAGGAATTTGATGAAATTGGCGGGAATTGTGAGACCGATATGGTGCCCAATATCGCTTTTGCAGAGTTGGATTCCTTGGTGCAAGATGAAGTGATTCAAATTCAAGAGGATTTGATTTTAGAAGGCTACGTTATTTCTTCGGACCGAGCAGGGAATTTTTTCGGTGTGCTATACCTGCAAGATGCATTGATAAACCCATCCATGGGGATTCAACTGGAAATGGATTTACGAGAATCGCATTTACAATTTCCAGTAGGGAGTAAGGTCTTAATAAAATTGAAAGGCCTTTATCTGGATAAAAGAGGTGATGATATTCGAATTGGCAGTGTTTTTTCTTCTTTTGGTAACCTTTCCATAGGAAGATTGCCCAATGGGAGGGTTTCCGACCATTTTTTGATCTCTTGCGAAGGCGGAGGAGTCCCAGACCCTGTAATTACAACCATTCCCGAAATGGATAGCCTACCATCTAACATATTGGTAAAATTGGAAAATGTTGAGTTCGCTGAAGAAGCTTTGGGTAAAACCTATGCCATTGCCCAAGAGGAAACCGAAAGAACGTTGATGGATTGCAAAGAAAATATGATTGCTCTTGTAAATAGTGGTTATGCCGATTTCCAATCCGAACCATTGCCAGAAACGAACGGAACGCTCACGGCGATTTTAACCAAGGATGGAGATGCTCCTCAATTGATTATTCGAACGTTGGAAGACGTAAATTTTACGGATGAACGTTGCCCGGAAATTATTACCGAGTTCACTTCCACCCAAATTTTTATTTCTGAATTGGCAGACCCTATTAACAATTCTGGGGCTCGCTTTGTAGAGTTGTACAATTCAGCTTTGGAACCGCTGGATTTAAACTTGTGGACCCTCCGAAGATACACTAATGATAATATCGAAATAAGTTCAACAATTGATTTGTCTAACTTGATTATTGGTCCCAAAGGCACTTTGGTAATCTCACCCAATATAGAAGAGTTTGAACTGGTCTATGGTTTTACACCCGATTTGGGTGTATCTACCAATAGCCCGGCAGACTCCAATGGAGACGATAATTTAGAGTTGGTCGATCCTTTTGGCAATGTAATCGATGTGTTTGGTGTAATTGGTGAGGATGGTACGGGAACCGATCACGAATTTAAGGATGGACGTGCTGTTCGTAATCTTGATATTATGGAGGGCAATCCCATCTTTACCTTTGGAGAATGGGTCATTTTTAATGATTCTGGTGAGGCGGGAACCATCAATTTACCCCAAAATGCCCCCGAGGATTTTACTCCAGGGGTTCGAGAATAAAATGTTTATACCCAAACTCTTGTCCTCCGACCGAGACATCGGCCATAAGACTGGCCTTGGGGAGAGCAAAAAAGCCATGAAAAGGCTTTGCCGATAAATTGCTAAGAAAAGCAAATGGGTCGCTTTGCCTGTAATGAATCATTTGAAATAGAGAACAGCTATGATTTAATAGTATTTTAATATCAAAATTCTATGATGGAGCATGTTGTTTTTGTAACTTTAGTAATCTGAAAAACACTTTAAAAAGCATAATATCATGAGTAAAGAGATGGCTAACGGGGCAGATGCGAGCCAATGCCCATTTTTAAGCGAAGTTGCCGGTGGAGGTACGCAAAATGAAGATTGGTGGCCAAACCGATTGAAGCTGGAACTTTTGAGCCAGCATTCAGAAAAGTCAAACCCATTAGGAGGAAAATTCAATTACGCCGAAGAATTCAAGAAGCTGGATTACGCAGCCCTTAAAAAAGACCTTTTGGACGTTATGACCGATTCTCAGGATTGGTGGCCTGCCGATTTTGGGAGTTATGCCGGCCTGTTTATTCGTATGGCATGGCATAGTGCAGGAACCTATCGCGTTCAAGATGGCCGTGGTGGTGGTGGCCGTGGTCAACAGCGCTTTGCTCCCCTTAACTCGTGGCCAGATAATGTGAGTTTGGACAAGGCTCGTCGTCTATTGTGGCCCATCAAACAAAAATATGGCCAGAAAATATCTTGGGCAGACCTTATGATATTGGCAGGAAACGTAGCCTTGGAATCAACAGGGTTTCGCACTTTTGGTTTTGCCGGAGGTCGTGAAGACGTATGGGAGCCAGACCAAGATGTGTATTGGGGCAATGAAACCGAATGGTTGGCATTGAGCGACACACCCAACAGCCGTTACTCGAACAATAAAGAAGAACGAGATCTTGAAAATCCTTTGGCAGCTGTACAAATGGGGTTGATCTACGTAAACCCAGAAGGACCGGACGGTAATCCCGATCCAGTAGCTGCTGCACATGACATTCGTGAAACCTTTCTGCGAATGGCCATGAATGACGAAGAGACCGTAGCACTTATTGCAGGAGGGCATACCATTGGTAAAACTCACGGTAATGGTGATGGGGCAAAAGTTGATGTAGATCCAGAAACCGCAGATTTGGAATTGCAAGGTTTGGGATGGGTGAATAAAAATGGTTCTGGAAAAGGTTCAGATGCCTTTACTTCTGGATTGGAGGTGATTTGGACATCTACACCTGTACAATGGAGCAATGATTTCTTTAAGTTCTTGTTCGAGTATGAGTGGGAACTGACCAAAAGCCCTGCAGGTGCGCACCAATGGATAGCATCAAATGCAGAGGCCATTATTCCGGATCCTTTTGGTGGGCCCAACAGAAAACCAACAATGTTGACCACCGATTTATCGTTGCGCTTTGATCCTGCTTATGAGAAAATATCCCGTAAATTTTATAACGATCCACAATCCTTTGCCGAGGCTTATGCCAGAGCTTGGTTTAAGTTGACCCATCGTGATATGGGGCCTGTTTCTCGATATTTGGGACCAGAAGTACCAAAAGAAGAATTGATTTGGCAAGATCCAATTCCAGCAGTGGATTATACCTTGGTTGATGCTTCAGACATAAAAGCGTTGAAAGCAAAAGTATTGGAATCTGGAGTTTCCGTTTCTGATTTGGTCTATACCGCTTGGTCATCCGCAGCAACTTTCCGTGGAGGAGACAAGCGTGGTGGTGCCAATGGAGCGCGTATCAACTTGGAGCCAATGAAAAGTTGGGAAGTGAACAAAGGAACTGATAAAACCATTGCTGTTCTTGAAGGAATAAAAGATGAATTCAATAGCAATACCAGTGGAGGTAAGAAAATCTCCTTGGCCGATATGATTGTTCTGGCCGGTAGTGCCGCTATTGAAAAAGCAGCTGGCGATGCAGGCATTTCTACTCAGGTGCCATTTACTCCTGGTCGTAACGATGCTAAACAGGAGCAGACCGAAATAGAGTCTGTGGACTATTTAAATACACCTTATGATGGATTTAGAAATTATGTTGTTGAAGGTGTTAAAGTGCCCGCAGAGCATTTGTTGGTGGACAAAGCTCAATTATTGACGCTCACAACCCCAGAAATGACCGCTCTTGTAGGAGGTTTACGTGTACTTGGTGCCAATTTTGATGGTTCTAGACATGGAGTATTTACAGACAATATCGGTGTGTTGAGCAATGATTTCTTTGTAAACTTACTCGATATGTCCACCGAATGGAAAGCTGCCAACGAAGAAAAGTCAGTATATGAAGGAGTTGACCGCAAGACAGGTGACTTTAAATGGTCCGGTACCCGAGTGGATTTAGTGTTTGGATCTAACTCCATATTACGTGCCATTGCGGAAGTCTATGCTGAGTCAGGGTCAGAGGCGAGATTTGTAAAGGACTTTGTGGCTGCATGGACCAAAGTAATGAATCTTGATCGTTTTGATGTAGCATAACATAATTAGAAACGGAAAAAGAAAATTAATAGCGAAGGCTGCCACGACCCAAGAAGGTTGTGGCAGTTTTTTTATAACTTTCGGCATGGCTATGAATATTAAAGAAGAGCTCTTCAACAATATAAGAAATGGGAACCCGCAGAGAGTGAAGGCCCTATTGCAGAACAACCCTGGTTTTTTGGAAACGCAAGATCAAAGGGGTTCTACACCCTTGTTATTGGCCGCATACTATGGTCACGGGGATATTGTGCAATTTTTGCTGGATAAAGGAGCTAAAGTTGACGCTTTGGACGGTACCGGAAATACCGCACTCATGGGTGTTTGTTTTAAAGGATATACCGAAATTGCCGAAAACTTGATCAAGGCAGGCGCCAATGTAAACGTAAAGAACGCTATGGGAGCCACCTGTCTTATTTATGCCGTGACCTTTAATCGAAAAGATATGGTAGAGCTATTGCTAAAAAACGGAGCAGACACCTCTGTAAAAGATGCTAGGGGAAAAACAGCAATGGACCATATAATGGAGCAAGGGAATACCGAAATACAAGAACTCCTAAAAAAGTTTTAGATGTTGCCCACATTAAATCTCGCCTTGATTCAAACCGAACTGCATTGGGAAAACCCCGAGGCCAACCGAAAAATGTTTGAAGAGAAAATAGCGAGTATCCCCGATGATGTGGATTTGATCGTGCTTCCAGAGATGTTCACAACCGGATTTACCATGAATCCTGAAAATATTGCAGTAGAAGAAGGCGATATTACAGTAAAGTGGATGCAAAATATGGCTCAAAAGAAGAAAGCAGCCATAATAGGAAGCATTGTTTACCAAGAGAAGGATGCATTTTACAATCGGCTGTTCTTTGTTTCGCAAAATAAAGAAATCCATGCCTACAATAAAAGGCACACATTTACCTTGGCAGGGGAAAATGAGGTTTACCATGCAGGCAATCATAAACTGATATTTGAGTACAAAGGATTTAAAATTTGTCCAATGATTTGTTATGATCTTCGTTTTCCCGTTTGGGCGAGGAATGCTGAGAATTATGATATATTGATCTATGTGGCCAACTGGCCAAAGAAAAGAGTTAGTGCTTGGGATACCTTGTTAAAGGCCAGGGCCATTGAAAACATGTCCTATTGTGTTGGAGTCAACAGAACAGGAACAGATAATCTGGATTTTGAGTATTCCGGACATTCGGCAACTTATAATGTGCTGGGCGAACCGTTGGCTTTCTCCAAAAAAGAAGAAATTCTTTATGCTACGTTGAACAAGGAGCACATAACTACAACAAGAAACAAATTAAGGTTTTTAGAAGATAGGGATAGCTTTAGTTTGAGAGAATAAACGTTTCTTCCTTTTCCCAGTTGGCCCTAATTTCAATAGTGCCAGGATAATAACTTACCCTTTCTGGTTGTATTTTTTTAAGGTAATTCCCTGTGTCCATCTTGCCATTTCCATTATCATCCAAAATAACACGGGCAATATAATTGCCTGGTTGTAAATTATTGAACTCGAAAATTTGTGATTCGCTTGCACTAATTTCACGTTGAATTTCTCCTTTTTCATTAGTGAGCTGTACAATTACAGGGTAGCTGACGTCGCCTCCCAAGATCATTCGTAAATTGCCATAATCGGCAAAACTACCGGTAGAAAGGTTATAGGATAGGCTGTCGTTTTGTATGCCAAAGAAATCGGTTATGGCTCCGGGCAACAATGTGAACGAATAATTTTGATTGGGTTCAATCTCAAAATCAAAATCAATTTTATTTTTCACCGTATCCAATATAGCGCTATACGTTGCAGGAATAGAATCGCTCACATTTAAGGAAATATTGCTGGTATCCATGGAAATTATGGGCGTATTGGCCAATACGCTAAAAGTATCCTCGAAATTAATTTTTCCACTGGCAGAAGCAGATAGTTTTAAGGAGTCTATAGCGAGGTCGCGCATTTTTACGGTAAAGGTGTCGATTGCTTCTACCTTATCACTTTTCACCAGAAAAACAATGGAATCCAAATCGGTTGGGGTAAGCCAATAATTCAATGTGTCCTTATCCCGCTCTTTTGTAATGGTGGTACTAACAGAATCAGGAAGAGAGGTCATGGTACTGATGTTCATTTCGGTATAGTCCCCTTGATAGCCAAATATAATCTTGTTCTTGGCCACCAAGCTAGGCACGGAGGCTTTGTAATTTAATTGCTCCTTAAATAGGTTCAATAGGTAGATCGAGTCCGTTGGAATAGTAATAGTGTCCTCGATAAACCCAATTTTGTCTTGGGACTGATCGAACATATTGTTCTTATTTACGTCTTTTAATCCAAAAAGGGCATATTTTCCGGCCTTTAGATTTCTCAATTCAAAAAGGGGCAGGCTATCCCCGGTGTTAGTAATGTATAACGGAGGCTCCTTATAAATGGTGGAATCGGTATAGGTACTGTCCATTTCGTAGAGAACAACACTGATAAATTCGTCGGCTTTTCTGTTTATGGCATCTTTTACCGCTCCTGATAGAGTCAATGAATCAATATAATCACCTGTAGAGAACACGTAGCTCAAAAAACTATTCGGATTCCCTTCATTATTGTCTTGAATACTTTGCCCAAAGTTGATGGTATATGTAGTGTTTTCACGGAGTGTGTCCTTTATGGTCACCTCAATAAACTTGCTTGGTGTTCCTTGGGGCTTTATTTCGGCGGCATGCTTGAAAGGGGGAGATACCACCAACTGATTTTGAACATCTTGAAGTTTGATCAGTTCATCAAAATAAAGGCGGATCTTCTTTTCCTTGAAATTGATGCTAAAATTCTCCGGTTCTGTTCGCATCAATTTAGGGGGGGTAACATCTTTTGGTCCACCACTCGGAGATCCACGTTTGGCACATTGCCAAAGTGCCAAGGTCATAAAAGCCAAGAAAAGAAGTCCAAACAGTTTTTTTAAGTACACCATGCCTAAAATAATGTGGGACAAAGAAACAACATATTTAAAAACTGGTATGCCGCATTAATAAAATTTAACCCTCTGGAACTATGGCAATACTCAAAACCGAAACTTCCATACCTTGCTGCTGGAGAAGTGTTTGAGCGCAGGATTCTATCGTGGCACCGGTGGTGATCACATCATCGACCAGTAAAATCTGTTTAAATGTGCAATTTTTGGAATGGTTAAGCCTAAAAGCATCTTTGGAGCTTTCCCAACGCCACTGTCTGCCCTTTTTGGTCTGGGTTTTAGTATTTTTCACCTTGATCAACCAGTCGTCACAGTATGTTGCACCTAGGTGTTCAGCGATTGTTCTGGCGAATAGCGCTACTTGATTGTAACCACGCTTTTTAAGTTTTTTGCTATGCAAGGGAACAGGAATCACGGCTTCAATATGAGCAAGTTCGCCACGCTCCTTTATAAGTGTACCGCACCAATCCCCAAAAAAACCACCTATTTGTTCCTGATTTTTGTACTTAAGCCAATGCAGTAAATTTTTTATTAAGCCATTTTTTGAGAAAAAAACGAACGAGGCGGCCTTTTTTATTGGAACTCTGCCATAAAATATGCGATCCACTTCATTTTCCACCAGATAGTTATGATCGGTGAGTGGCACATCATGTCGGCAAACTGCACATAAAATATGCTCTTCGGTGAATAATTGCGTATTACATCCAAAACATACCCTTGGCAATAGGATAGTGTTAATCTCGTTTATTATCTTAGCCAACCTTTTTGGTGTCAAAACTTATATATGTTTTAGAGTAGATTGTCAACCCCATGAACTCCCAAGATAACAATTTCAACTACAAAATTATTTTTGCCGCTCTTGTAGCGGTGATCGTGGGGATTCTAATAGCCTTTTATTACAGCTACGCTCAATCCAAGAATCAAATGATCTATTTGGAGGATGAGAAGTCACTTTTGGTAAAAGATCTTACATTGATGAGGGCCGAGGTGGATCGTTTGTCGGGCTTGAACGAGGTGAACGAAATTGAACTTCAAACCTCGCGTTTTCGGGTTCAACAACTTTTGGATTCTGTGGGGCGCTTAAATTTTAGCATTACCAAATTAAAGGAAACTCGAAAAGAGCTAAGAAAATTGGAGTTGCGCTTTGACAGTCTTAAGCTCAAGAATAATTTTCTTAGGTACAACAATAGTTTGTTGGCCAGTAAATATGATGAGACCATCAAACAATTGGAAGAACTTCGTGGTAGGGCCAATAGCATGCAACAAACGGAATCTTTGTTAAGGGAAACCAATAAGGAGCTTACAAGGGAGCTTCGAATCAAAAGCTATCTAAAGCTTCAAGATGCAGAGGGCAGTGGATTTAGGTTGCGGGCTGGAAGACCCATCAAAACAAATAAGGCTTCTGTAATCGAAAAATTGCGTGGTTGCGTTACTATTTTAAGCGATGCAAGTTCCAGAGGCGATATTAAAGTACTCTATCTTCAGTTTTTGGACCCCAATATGAAAGTGGTCGAGGATAACGCGAATACTATTTCGGTAAGTGGAAACACTTATAGTAAAAAGGTGGAAATCGTATATACCGGAAAAGAGATCAGTATCTGCGATGCCATTACGGTTCCGGAAGGCTCTTTGGAGGAGGGAATTTATACCCTAAATGTATTCGAGGACGAAAGATTATTGGCTTCCACAGAATTTCAGTTGAAATAGCTTATTTCTTTATGGGTAAAACTCTATTTTTGCCCAATGGCAAATCAAGAAGACGTTTTTAAGAAGGTAATCTCCCACGCAAAGGAATACGGTTATGTATTTCAATCCAGTGAGATTTATGATGGGCTTAGTGCTGTTTACGACTACGGTCAGAACGGTGCGGAGCTAAAGAAGAATATTCGCGAATATTGGTGGAAAGCCATGGTGCAGCTCAATGAGAACATTGTGGGCATCGATGCCGCCATATTTATGCATCCTACCACATGGAAGGCCTCTGGCCACGTGGATGCCTTCAATGATCCGTTGATCGATAATAAAGATTCCAAAAAAAGATATCGTGCCGATGTCCTTATCGAGGACTATGTGGCCAAGATCGAAGCAAAAATCGAAAAAGAGGTTGCCAAGGCCGCCAAACGTTTTGGAGATAGCTTTGACAAGGAACAATTTCTTGCCACCAATAATCGGGTTTTGGGCTATCAAGAGAAAGCCGATTCCATTTTAAAAAGAATGGGTCAGTCTTTGGAAAAGGAAGATTTGGCCGATGTAAAGGCATTGATCGAAGAGCTCGAAATTGCCTGTCCATTGTCCGGGTCTAAAAACTGGACGGATGTAAAGCAATTCAATTTGATGTTCGGCACCAAGTTGGGAGCTTCCGCCGAAAGTGCCATGGACCTGTACCTTCGCCCTGAAACCGCTCAAGGTATTTTTGTCAACTTTTTGAATGTACAGAAAACCGGAAGGATGAAGATTCCGTTTGGGATTGCTCAAACTGGAAAAGCTTTCCGTAACGAGATTGTAGCCCGTCAGTTTATTTTCCGAATGAGGGAATTTGAGCAGATGGAGATGCAATTCTTTATAAAACCAGGCACCCAAATGGAGTGGTACGAGGCTTGGAAGGAAAAACGAATGAAATGGCACCTTTCACTGGGAATGGGAGCGGACAACTATCGCTTCCACGATCACGAAAAGTTGGCGCACTACGCAGACGCCGCAGCCGATATCGAGTTCAAATTTCCATTTGGATTTAAGGAATTGGAGGGAATCCATTCCCGTACCGATTTTGATTTGGGCAAACACGAAGAGTATTCGGGTAAAAAGCTTCAATATTTCGACCACGAAGAAAACCAGAGCTACACCCCTTATGTATTGGAAACCTCGATAGGATTAGATCGTATGTTCTTGGCTGTGTTCTCCAACTCTTTACAAGAAGAAGAACTGGAGAACGGGACTACACGTACCGTACTAAAAATTCCGGCAGTGTTGGCGCCAAATAAGGTAGCCATTCTACCTTTGTTAAAGCGCGATGGACTTCCAGAGGTTGCACAAAAGTTGGTGGACGAGCTTAAATGGGACTTTAACGTGGACTACGACGAAAAAGATGCCGTTGGTCGCCGTTACCGCCGTCAGGATGCAGCGGGAACACCATTTTGTGTTACCGTTGACCACCAAACATTGGAAGATGATACGGTAACCATTAGACATAGGGATACCATGGAACAAAACCGCGTAAAACTTTCGGAAGTGAAAGAAATCATTTCCAAAGAAGTGGATATGCGTTATTGGCTGCAGAAGATTTGATAAAGGTCTTAAACCTCAGGATTAAAAATTTGTATTTAACTTGATTTTTATACAATTGTAACTTTTTTTATCTACATTGTATGGCTAAGTCTATTTAATAAAACTCCAAAAAATCCCATTATGTCTAAATATCTTTTTGAAGGTGATTATAGCAATAAATCGGGTAATGTTAAGGTGAAACTTTTTTTGGTTCATTTTATTGATGAGGGAGGAATTCACTTTATTTATTCTCCCCATTTGGATTTGTCAGGCTATGGAAACACTGAAGCTGATGCAAAGGAATCATTTAAGATAGTGTTTGAAGATTTTGTGGATTACACCTTAAAGAAAAAAACTATTGGAAAAGTTTTAAAAAGTTTAGGGTGGAAATTAAAAGGCACCATGAAACGGCCTAAGAATATTGTTGCTCCCAGTATCACATCTATTATAGGCAAGAATGATTATGTTTCTGAAATTTTTGACAAATACCCAGTTAATACTTTTCATCAAGAGGTAGGAATACCAACGTATGCTTAATCCAATTGTTTGATGTCCACTAAGAAGTTATCCAATATCTCGTTAAAGGATTTTAGGAAGTTTCTTGAAAGTGAAGGTCTTAATATAATTAAGGATACAAAAGGTAGAGGTGGACATGAAAAATGGTCAAAAAGGGGCATGGATAGACCAATAACAATTCAAACCCATGTAGATCCTGTTCCTGAGTTCATCGTAAAACAAGTGTTAAGGCATTTAAATATGAATAGAAAAACCTTCTTTAAAAAGTTTGACAAATTGTAGTTTACGGTAAAGCTTCTAATTGCAAAAAAACCTACGAATCAAAACAATCCAGTAATTTCACCATCATCGTTAATGTCCATTCCTTCGGATGCCGGATGAGCCGGTAATCCGGGCATGCGCATAATATTTCCGGTAATCGGGATCAAGAAACCCGCGCCAACGGCGATTTCTATCTCCCTAACCGTGATGATAAAATCTTTAGGTCTCCCTAATAGTTTTGGGTTGTCGGATAGTGATTTCTGAGTTTTTGCTATGCAAACTGGAAACTCGTCCAAGCCAAGGTCGGATATTTTTCTGAGGTCGGCTTTAGCCTTGGCCGTATAATCTACGTACTCGGCACCGTAAATTTCGGTGGCAATGGTAGCTATTTTGTCCTTTACACTGGACTTCCAATTGTATAATGGTGTAAAATTAGAATCGTTGGACTCTACAATATCGATTACTGCCTTGGCTAAATCTTCAGCACCTTCGCCGCCTTTGGCCCAAACATCGGCTACGGCGACGCGGATTCCTTTGGAATTGGCCAACTCTTTGATCACTGCAACCTCTTCATCTGTGTCCGAAACAAATTTATTGATGGAAATTACGGGAACCACCTTAAACTTGGCAATGTTCTCCAAGTGTTTTTCCAAATTCGGGAGTCCTTTTTTCAAAGCTTCCACATTGGGTTCAGTTAAGGTTTTTAAGTCCGCTCCCCCATGGTATTTTAGGGCGCGAATAGTTGTGGTGAGTACTACGGCTTTCGGCTTTAGACCGGCACTCTGGCATTTAATATCGAAGAATTTTTCGGCACCAAGGTCAAAACCAAACCCAGCTTCGGTTACCGTGTAATCGGAATGCGACATACCCATTAATGTAGCAATGACCGAGTTTGTGCCCTGCGCAATATTGGCAAAAGGCCCACCATGAATAATCGCAGGATTTCCCTCGATAGTTTGTACCAAGTTTGGTTTAATGGCATCTTTTAATAAAGCGGCCATGGCACCTTCTGCCTTTAAATCTTTGGCATAAATAGGCTCTTTATCAAAAGTGTAGCCCACAAAAATGTTGCCCAAGCGCTTTTTTAGATCACTTAGACTTTCTGCCAAGCAAAGTATGGCCATAATTTCGGAGGCAGCGGTAATATCGAACCCCGTTTCTCTTGGCACTCCGGAAGTTGTTCCGCCCAACCCAACAATGATATGTCGAAGTGAACGATCGTTCATGTCCATAACCCTTTTCCATCCTATTGTCCTAGGATCCAAACGTAGAGAATTGGTCTTACTTTGAATATTGTTGTCAATTACGGCCGATAATAGATTGTGGGCTTTCTCAATAGCGGAAAAATCACCGGTAAAATGTAGGTTGATGTCCTCCATGGGCAATACTTGTGAATATCCGCCGCCGGTTGCACCCCCTTTTATACCAAAAACAGGACCTAGAGAAGGCTCCCGTAAAACCACGGTCGTTTTTTTGCCCAATCGGTTCAAGCCTTCGGAAAGCCCAATGGACATGGTGGTTTTTCCTTCGCCAGCAGGGGTCGGGGAAATGGCCGAAACCAAAATAAGATTACTGTTTTGGGCTTTTGTTCTATTTATGGTATTTAGTGGAAGTTTAGCCTTGTATTTCCCGAACATTTCAATCTCATCGGGATCGATTCCAAATTTTTCCGCAATAGTGGAAATGTGTTTTAAAGAAACGCTTTTGGCGATTTGTAAATCGGACATAATATATGGGTTAAGCGCAAGCCGATCATAAGTGATTACCTGCAAATCACATACAATATACTATAATTGAAGCAGTAAAACTATGTCGGTTATAGATAGCTTTGGAGCAATTATTCCACTCTTTGGCCTTGGGTGGTAAAGGATAGTCCTTGCTGGCCGGAGGTTGATATCATCACTCCCTCAAAATAGGGTTCGTGAGAACTCGGTTTTATGGACCATTGAAAAAGAAAATTGGCGCCAGTGCCACCTTCTTGATCCTTTTCGTCAATTACGATTTCTACAGTTTCCATTGGCTGTATGTAAATCGGCTTATCAAAATAGGTGCGAATAGGCTTCCCTTTGGTATCAAAATAATCCGCTCGGTTAATATAGATGGTATCGTTTAAGTTGGTGTTCCGCATACTTATCGTACTTGTTAGATTGTGCGTACGGTGTTCGGTTTCACTATAAATTTCGGAATACACGGAAAGGTAAGAGGCTCCTCGAAGTAATGAATCTTTTTCGGAAATGCTCACTGTTCTATTGTTCCAATTAATGGGGTCAATGGAGCTTACGTCTTTATTTGTCTGCTCGTTGCAAGAAAAAATCAGAAGTAACACTAAACACGGAACAAGTTTCCTCATTATTCATTTGCTGATTGGAAAACTAAGATAAGGATTCTACAACACTTGGTGCGGCCCTATTCAAAATTTAATCTTACCATTTCCAGGGGAGGTAGATTTGAACAGAAAATAGATTGTGGCCTACCGTGTTTTAATTTCCTTTTTTTCTGAAAGAGATGTTTTGCCAAAGTTCCCTGGTTTTGTCATTGATCAGAGAGGTTATCGTTTTGTGGCCAATCAAAAGTATGGTTTTTGGTTCCATAATTATTTTGATGCATTCTCTTCAACCCTAAACGCTACTATTCTCTGAATTAAATCGTAAGGAATGGGCTGATCCAAGGGAAATTGTACCGATCCTTTTCCTTGTTTGTATTTGGACAGCTCTTTTTGAAAAGCTGCATGACCGGATGGTGTGGCATATAGACCAATATGGTTTTTATAGCCGGCAAAATAAACCAAAGGTTTGCCATGGGTCTTGTACCCGGGCATTCCGTAGGATATTAGTTCAACGGCATTCGGTGCCGCCTTTTGAACAATAGTTCTAATTTTTTGAAGATGTTGCTGAACTTCTTCTGGAAATCCCGAAATATAATGGTCTATTTTGTTCATGGTGAGCTTACTTTAATTTTAAAGATAGACCAATATACTAAGAGCAATTGTCTAAAATGTATAGTTTAATTTTACCCCCCCAAAGTAATTACGATCATTTCCCGGGTAAAAATATCTCGGCTGCGATCCACCAAACCCAGTAGCATTGATCAACACGGATTGTGCATAATTGGCGTCAAAAATATTGTTGATACCTGCATTGATTCCTATACTTAAATGAGTTGAAAGAAAGGTTTGGAACCCTGCTTTTGCATGCAAAACATTAAAAGAATTGCTGCTTATCGAATTCGCATCCGTTAACGGAATTTCATCTACAAATTGATGGGTAAGGGATAACAGGAATCCTTTTGAATGCCGTATATCAATACCGGAACTAACTCTGTTTTTTGGCACTCCGGTGAGTGGATTGCCCGAATAATCGTTGTCGGAGTCAACAAAATCCTTAAAACTATGATCGTTCAAAGTGTAGCTGAAGTAAGGTGATATACTAATCGAGGCCGATAGATCCATTCTATATATCACATCCAGTTCCAGTCCTTGATGGCGTGTTTTTCCCGCATTTCTTCCTATGTATTGATCTTCTCCGACACGCTGTGCTACCAAAAGATTTTTCACGTTCATTCGGTATAGTGAGATATGGGCCGTAAGCTGCTTTTGGAATAAGTTCCATTCTCCACCCATTTCATAACTAGTACCCGTTTCTTGAGCAACATTGGGGTTAATGACACCTTCGGGGTTGAGGGTCTCCTCCAAACTGGGATTAGAAAATCCTCTACTAACGTTGGCGTAGAAATTTCCGTTTATCAGTTCGTAGTTTACGCCAAGACTTGGCAATAAAATTGCTTTAAAATCTCGAGCCGCCGATGCGTTGATTTCTCCTTGATTGAACAAATCCCTGTAATCGTAATGCGTTTTGTTCAGATTGAGGCCTACTTGTGCTGATAGGGCAGAAGTAATAGGGTGAGTAAGTGTTCCAAAAAGATTGAACTGTCTTCGGAACTCTATATTGTCGCTAAGTTGTGTTCCTTGCAAACTACCGTTCCCATCATTCTCCTCATATAGATTCTGATAGGTATCCCAGCGGTATTCGTCCTTGTATAATTCACCACCAAAAGTAAAGTTGGTTTTTCCTAAATTTCCAGTAAACCGACTTCGAAAACCATAGCCATTGGTAAACTCATCCAAAATATTAAAAGGCCGTGGTTCGTAATGGTCCAAATAGGTATAAAAAATACTGGTTGTATTTTGGAGATGTTGTGAAAATCGATACGTATGCGAGAGACCCGTTAAAACATATTTGTTAGCTTCATATCCCTTTGCGGCCAGCCAGTTTGATGCAGCACGAGTAGGATTTTCATCAAAATCGGTCTGGTTGATGGAACTCGGAATGTGGGCGGTATAATCGATATAATTCAGCAAAAACGATAAACTACTGTTTTGACCGGTTCGGAACTGGGTGTTCAATAGTAATCCATCGCGCTCAAACTGATTGTTCTGTCTATGTCCATTGGTTTCCAAGTGATTATAGCTAAAGTTGAGGTTGAAACTATCTTCTGAATGTGAAAACGTGAGGTTGTTCTTTAACATATTGTACGATCCGATGGAAAATGTATTGATCAGTTGGGTCTTATCTTCGACGGATACCTTGGTATCCAATAAAAAAGCCCCTCCAAGATTGGAACCATAAGCAGTGCCTTTTGGTCCTTTTATGATTTCTATTGCGCCCAGATTTTCAAAATCGAAAGCTTCGATAGTAGATGAGCCAGTGCCGTTGGTTACGGGAATTCCGTTAAAATACATTCGAAGCTTGTTGGTGCCGTAGGGAGTCCTTGCTCCGATGCCGCGTACGGTAATTCGGTTTGTGTTTATGGCACCCGATAAAAGGAATACCCCGGAAATTTGATTGATGGCAGAGGGGATATCAGTTGGATTGAACCGTTCAAAAGTCTTTCCGTCTATTTTGGATGATAAAGTGATTCCAGTCGCTTTTTTAGGAATGGCATTCTGGACCAATACAATTTCATCCAATTGGTTTATGGAATCCTTTGGGGTAGTCTGTGCCATTAATGGAAGTGTCGCAAAAAATGTAAAAAATACAGGGAACTTTATCCGAATATGATTCATGTAGTCTATATATCAAGGTCGTCCAACAAGGTATTGGTGTCTTTAATTGTTGCAAATTCATTTTTAAGATTGGCCAATTCAGCGTGGAAAATAACATCTGCCGGATAGTTGTTGCCATCGTGCCCTATTTTGTCAAAAGCAGCAGTAGCATCGGAAACCAAAGTAACATTAAATCCCAAATTGGACGCCATCCTCACCGAGGTGGAAATACAATGCTCTATGGTCAACCCTGCAATGATCAAACTATTTATGTTTCCTGTTCTTAACCGATTTTCCAATGGAGTTCCAATAAAAGCACTGTTTACTGTTTTTTCAAAAATTGGTTCATTGATCAATGGTTCCGCGGCCGGGTGAAAGGCGTTGGTAATTTTACTGCGATGCAATGGGGAACCAAGGTTGGTCGAATTGTGCTTTACATGGAAAATGGGCCATTGCTTTTTACGAAAAAAGGTCAGTAACCTACCACAATTTTCTTCTGCATCGGGATTGTTTCGTTCTGCGCCATAAAATCCGATTTGTTGAAGTCCGCGTTGGACATCGATTAGAACAAGTGCGGTCATGAGGATGAATTTTAATTTAAAAGTACACGAAAACATCAATAAAAAGAGCATCAATTCTTTTCGTTGATATATCTATTGGCAAATTCAATTTTAGGGAGCCGTTCACAATGGCTATTTTTGAGCAAACTTTAGTGTATGAAAATTGTATCCTACAACGTGAACGGAATAAGGGCAGCTCTAAAAAAGGGTTTTGTGGAATGGTTGGAAACCGTAAGCCCCGACGTGGTCTGCCTACAGGAGACCAAGGCTATGGAAGACCAAGTGGATACAGCTGTTTTTGAAGAGGCCGGATATTCCCATAACTATTGGTTCAGTGCCCAAAAAAAGGGATATAGTGGGGTCGCCTTACTTTGTAAAAATGAGCCGGATCATGTTGAACTTGGTACTGGAATCGATTATATGGATAACGAAGGAAGAAATATCCGGGCAGACTTTGGGGATCTTTCGGTAATGAGCATGTACCTGCCGTCCGGAACCAATATGGACCGTTTGGATTTTAAATTGACGTACATGGACGATTTCCAGAAATATGCAGATGAGCTTCGAAAGGATCGACCTAACCTTATTGTCTGTGGGGACTACAATATTTGTCATGAAGCCATTGATATCCATGACCCTGTCCGAAACAAAAATGTGTCGGGGTTTTTACCTGTTGAGCGCGAATGGATCGGTAATTTTATAAAGAGTGGCTTTATCGATAGCTTTAGGCACTTCAACAAAGAACCGGACAATTATACATGGTGGAGTTACCGTGCCAATGCCAGGGCCAACAATAAGGGCTGGCGTTTGGACTATGGTATGGTGTCCGAGCCTCTGGAAGATAGATTAAAGCGTTCCGTAATATTGTCCGAGGCAAAGCACAGTGATCATTGCCCGATTTTGTTGGAAGTTGAAAAATAACAGTACCGTAAAGTCCGATGGCAGGGTTTAAGTACCTTTAACCGTCCTAAACTGTAAAAAATGAAATATACCAGAATTCCGCATACCGATATACGAATCAGCAAGATATGTTTGGGAACCATGACCTGGGGACGCCAGAATAATGAAGAGGAAGCTCATGAGCAAATGGACTATGCCCTAGATCAAGGTGTTAATTTTTTTGATACCGCAGAATTATATCCAGTTCCTGCTAAAAAGGAACTTTATGCCGTTACCGAAGAATTGATCGGGAATTGGTTCAAGAAGACTGGAAATCGCGATAAGGTCGTACTTGCTACCAAAATAGCAGGGCCGGGTCATGCTGCAAGACATATTCGTAGCAGTGGATTTAATAGGGAATCCATTGTAAGTGCGGTGGAAGGGAGTTTACAGCGCTTACAGACCGATTATATTGATTTATACCAACTCCATTGGCCAGAGCGGAACACCAATTACTTTGGTCAACGTGGATATAATGCCCATGCCGTTGATGTTTGGGACGATAACATACACCAAGTTCTGGAAACGCTACGTGATTTGATTGCCGAAGGTAAAATTAGACACGTGGGATTGTCCAACGAAACCCCTTGGGGCACCATGCGCTATTTGGAGGAGAGCAAAGTTCACCAGAGCTTGCCCCGTATGCGTACCATTCAAAACCCGTACAGTCTCCTAAACCGACTTTTTGAAGTAGGGCTTTCCGAAATTTCCATGAGGGAACAAATTGGTTTGATGGCCTATTCACCTCTTGGGTTTGGGGTGCTGAGCGGCAAATATCTTACCGAAATTCCGCCGAGAAAAGCAAGGGTGACCTTGTTCCCGAATTATAATAGGTACAGTGGAGAAACAGCTGCACAGGCCACCCAAAAATATGCTGAGTTGGCACAGGCGCATAACTTGAGTTTGGCGCAAATGGCTTTATCGTTTGTAAATACAAGACCTTTTTTGACCAGTAATATTATTGGTGCGACGAGCATGGAACAGCTCAAGGAAAATATTTCCAGTATAGATGTGGATTTATCCGACGAGGTATTGGAAGGTATTGAGGAAATCCACAAATTTATTCCCAATCCTGCACCTTAGATCAGCCGAAGAGATGGGCGACAACGTCTTCGATTTTGGAAACTTTTTGCACTTGAATCACTGTCTTTTTTAAACCGATTTTGTTGTTTTTGGAAACGAAAATTTTGGAGAAGCCCAGTTTTTCGGCTTCAAGGATACGTTGATCTACCCTTTGCACAGGTCTTATTTCGCCAGCAAGTCCCACCTCTGCGGCAAAACAAATACCTTTTTCAATGGCGATATCCGAATTGCTGGATAGGATGGCGGCCATAACGGCCAAATCAATGGCGGGATCATCCACGGAAATACCACCTGTAATGTTCAGAAAAACATCTTTTGCACCCAACTTGAAACCTGCTCGTTTTTCTAAAACGGCCAACAGCATATTCAATCGTTTGGCATTGAAGCCTGTGGCGGAACGTTGAGGTGTACCGTAAACTGCAGTGCTTACCAAGGCCTGAATTTCTATCAGCAAGGGTCGCATGCCCTCCACAGTAGCGGCAATGGCCGTACCGCTGAGGTCTTCGTCGTTTTTGGAAATCAATACTTCGGAGGGGTTGTTTACCTCACGAAGCCCGCTTCCCTGCATTTCGTAAATACCCAGTTCGGCGGTTGAGCCAAATCGGTTTTTAAGGGAACGGAGAATACGATACACGTAATTTCGGTCGCCTTCAAACTGTAGCACGGTATCCACCATATGCTCTAAAATTTTAGGACCTGCAATGGTACCATCTTTAGTAATGTGTCCCACCAAAATAACGGGGGTGTGGCTTTCCTTTGCAAATTTGATGAGCTCAGCGGTACATTCCCGAATTTGCGAAATGCTCCCCGCTGCGGACTCGATATAATCAGTATGTAGGGTCTGGATAGAATCGATGACCACTAAATCGGGCTCGATGGAGGCAACCTGCTGGAATATATTCTGCGTTTTGGTCTCGGTAAGGATGTAGCAATTTTCGCTGTTGGGTTGAATACGATCAGCGCGCATTTTTATCTGCCGTTGACTTTCTTCCCCGGAAACATAAAGGATCTTATAGGGTAATTTTAAGGCAATTTGAAGCAGTAAGGTACTTTTTCCTATACCTGGTTCTCCTCCAAGCAAAGTGAGAGAGCCCGGCACTAGGCCACCACCCAAAACACGATTGAACTCTTGGTCTTTGGTGTCCAAGCGAAGTTCCTTTTCGTGGGTGATTTCCGAAACGCGAAGCGGCTTATTGGAGGTATTGGCAGGTCGATCTGTTTTCCATCCTTTTTTGTCCTCTTTTTGGACAACTTCTTCTACAATGGTATTCCATTCCTTGCAAGAGGAACACTGCCCTATCCATTTTGGGAATTGAGTTCCACAGTTCTGACAAAAAAATGCTGTTTTGGTCTTGGCCATTCAAAATAAAATGAGGAGCCTAAAGATATGGATTTAGATGGTGGATGGGATGGTTTTTTAGATTGTTGGATTTTTGGACCGATAGATTTCGGTCAATTCAATCCAAATATCGAATCAATCCAATGATCCAAGATAGATTCTAGTACCCGAAGTCTGCCTTGAGCGCATCAATTTTATCGAGGGCCATATCCTTGGTCAAAAAATCGATTTCCTCCATTTGAAATGCTTTTTCGAATGCTTTGAACGCTTTTTTGGGTTCACCGATGAATTCGTAGTGTTCTGCTTCAAAATAGAATCCCATCATGGTTTCTGGGAATTCTTTTTTGCAGAGTTCGGCCAATGGTTTTAAGGATTCATAATCTTCTTTTTTTAGACAAGCGGCATATATGGCCATTATGTCATTGAGCTCAACAGGTTTTTTAAACCCGAACAAATCTTCAATGGTATTGTATCTATTTTCCAAATATGCAAAAACCGGTTCTTCCGAAGTTATAATATCCGACTTGTATTCTTCTGGAGTAATGGGGCGGTATATTCTGAAGACGTTATCAAAAGCCTTGCTTATGCCATATGATGCAATAGAGGTGTGGTCGGCATTTTCGTACTCATCAAAAAAGTAATGCAGGGACTCTTTGGTGATGGATTTAATGCTATGATTCATTTGAAGGATTCGCTGCCTATCTTCCGTTGGTTGTTTTTCCACGATTAAATTGTAAAAAATAGTTTGGTCCAATTCGGATAGTCGAGCGGGAACCCTACTTTCCATTTCGGTAGCCAAAACCGGGGAAATACTAATATAGGAATTGAAAAACGATTGTTCTTTAAACAAGAAATAGTTGCCAAAATTTGCCGTGATATCATATCCTACGAACATTTTAAAGGGAGCAACGTTGTAGCTGGTGGCCAAATAGGGAATTAGTTCGGTTCCTAAAAATTCGTAGAACATTTTCCCCTTATCCGTTGGTAATCCCGATACTTCCTCATAGTCACAATCTTCCCATCGTAGGTCGTTCTGCAATTGATCTACTCCGACCACAATAGCCTCTGGCATACGGTCGAACCTACTCTGGAATTTTACGTTGGCCACGACAAGGTCGAATAAATATTCGGCATCCAGGACCACGATCAAAGGATAAGATTTTTTTTCATTGTAATTTTCCGGGAAGTAGTAGGATACGTCTCTTCGTTCTTGTAGTTTAAAAGATTCGAAAATCTCTTTTTTTACTTGAGCATTGGTGTTCAAGCAAATAAAGCCTATCAGTAGGAATAGACATTTTTTCATTGGTTAGGTTTTAGCGGCTGGGGCTTACCGATTTCTATTCAATAACGGTAATACGATAAAGGATATTGTGCCAAAAACGACGACCATAATAGTTTGGGCGATCCACATAATCCATCCGAAGGCGTCTCCGGAAACGGAACTAATCCCATAAATGCCCAATGCGGCACTTACTGCGATAGGATATAGACCAATTCCGCCATTTGTGGTTGACATGGCAAAGGCTCCTGCAACAAAAGCGACCAATAATTGGCCCAAGGATAGCGGGATAGTCTCTTCCACTGTATGTTTTATGACCCAGAACATACCAAAATAGGCTGCCCAGATAAAAAGTGTATGTAGGATAAAGGGCCATTTGTTCTTCATTCTGAAGACACTGAGAACACCATCTTGGAGACCGCTTAAAAATCCTTTTAGTTTTAAGGCCAAAGGTGATTTGGATTTACGGATAATGTACGACCCCGAGAACAGTCCAACTATGCCCACTAATAAAATACCGATAGCGCCTATAAAGTTGACTCCTCGTTCTTCCAAAAATCCAAGAATAAAATCTGTTTGAAGCATCAAGGTTATCATGATGATGATCAAAAGCATCAAAAGGTCGATTACCCTTTCGGTAACAATTGTACCAAAACCTTTTTCAAAAGGAACTTTTTCGTAGGTGGTAAGTGCTGTTGCCCTTAAAATTTCACCAGAACGGGGAATGCCCAAGTTGGCAAAATAGGATATAAGGACAATGAATATGGTGTTGACGGTTTTTGGGCGGTATCCCATGGGTTCCAAGAGATATTTCCAGCGTATGGCCCGCGAAATATGGCTCAATATGCCAATGATTACGGAAATGGCGACCCAAAATGGGCTTGCGTTGGAAATATAGTGGATGATTTGTTGCCGTTCTTCCGGTGTGGTGGAGTTGTATGAGTACCAAATCAGAAAAAGCCCAAAAGCGATGGGCACAAATATCTTGAGGAATTTTTTTAGGGATTTGCCCAAAATTTACTTGAGTAGATTATTTTCCTCGTTAGGGAATACCAATGCTGGATTAAATGTTTTTGCTTCTTCGATATTCATCCAAGCGTAGGTGATAAGGATCAATACGTCTCCAGCGGCCACTTTTCTGGCTGCGGCACCGTTCAGGGTGAGTTCCCCAGAACCTCTAGGGCCTGGAATGGCATAAGTTTCCAATCGTTCACCGTTGTTGTTGTTCACTATCTGCACTTTTTCGCCCCTAATTATGTTGGCGGCATCCATTAGATCTTCGTCAATGGTAATGCTTCCTATATAGTTAAGGTCTGCTCCGGTAACTTTTACTCGGTGAATTTTAGATTTTACGACTTGTACTTGCATGGTGCAAAATTATCAATTCAATCTTAGATTATCAATTAAGCGTACACCGTCTGCATAAACAGCGATAAACGCTCTATATTTTTGGTTGTCCTGAATTTTTAAAGCTGGTGTCAATGTGTTCTCGTCAGCAATTTCAAAATACTCTAGGCGAAACAGAGGATGTTGTTCAAATTCAGAAGTTACCCAATCCGTAATTTCTTTAGCACTTTTCGTGCCAAATTTAGCCTTGGCAGCCAGTAGGGTGCTATAGATAAAATCTGCCTGTCCCCGGGTTTCTTTAGATAGTCTTTCGTTACGGGAACTCATGGCCAGACCGTGGGGTTCCCTTTTAATGGGGCAGCCTATAATAGTGCATGGCAGGTCTTTGATTTCGGCCATTTTTCGGATAATCTGCAATTGCTGAAAATCTTTTTCCCCAAAATAGGCTCGGTCGGGAGCCACCGTTCTAAGAAAAAGTTCCACAATGGTACCGACACCATCAAAATGACCATTTCTGAATTCACCTTCCATTACTTTGTCCAGCCCATCAAACTCGTAGGATTTGGATGTAACGTTGCCTTCATAGATTTCATCTACCGAAGGTGCAAAGACAACTATGTTTTCAGAAACTTCTTTTAAAAGGCTTACATCTTTTTGAAAAGTTCGCGGATATTTTTCCAAATCGTCTTTTTTGTCGAATTGTGTCGGGTTTACAAAAATGCTCACCACTACAAAATCATTTTCCGACAATGCTTTTTTTACCAACGATATATGACCGGAATGTAGCGCACCCATAGTTGGGACCAGACCAATGGTACGGTCTTTTTTGCGCTCTTCCGAACTAAAGGCATTGAGTTCTTTTTTACGGTCGAATATCTTCATATAGAGGTACAAAAGGGTGCAAAAATACTATAAATACTGCTAATCAGCATAATTTTTGTATTTTTGCAGCTATGTTTTTCAGATAAACAAAAGAAAGTTTTTATGAATGGAAAAAAGGTATTGTTTGTATCTTCTGAATTAGTTCCCTACCTCCCAGAGAATCCTGTTTCCTTAATGTCTTACGAAGCGCCAAGAATGGTGAACAGTAATGGTGGGCAAATACGGATATTTATGCCAAGGTATGGAAATATTAACGAAAGAAGGCATCAATTACATGAGGTAATACGTTTATCGGGGATGAACTTGGTGATCAATGACATGGATATGCCGTTGATCATAAAGGTTGCCTCCATTCCAAAGGAGAGGATACAGGTTTATTTTATTGACAACGACGAGTACTTTAAAAGAAAGGCAACATTTGCGGATTCCAATGGAAACTTGTTTCCGGATAACGATGAGCGGGCCATCTTTTTTGCAAAAGGCGTTGTGGAAACCGTAAAAAAGTTGAATTGGTCCCCAGATATTATCCACGTACATGGGTGGATGGCCTCTATGGTGCCACTTTACCTTAGAAAATATTATGCGGACGAACCGTTGTTTGCCGATAGTAGAATTGTTACTTCCGTTTATGGTAAGGATTTTGAAGGGGAGCTGGATACTACAATGATCGACAAAATCGCTTTTGATGGTATTGATAAAGAAGAGGTTGCTGTTCTTGCCAAGCCCGAGTATAATAATTTGTTAAAGGTTGCCGTAGATCATTCCGATGCGGTTATTTTAGCCGCGGAAGATTTATCTGAGGATTTAAAAAACCATATAGATAACCTTTCCGTACCTGTATTGCCCTATGTTCCTCTTCAGGAAGCAGAGGAGGCATACACAAATTTCTATAACACAGAGGTTCTAAAATAGTTTGAATGAGATTTTCCAAGATTACCAAAGTTTCGGCACTTGTTGGAACTTTGTTTTTGCTAATCGCTTCGTGTGATGATGAATTGGACACCATTGGCGAGGGTGTTATTGCAGGAGAACCCTTCAGTACGGGTAAAGTAGAGTACGATGTATTCGCCTTTAATAAAGGGATAACTGCTGTGCAGACCAATAGACTGCCTTTGTATCAATTGGGAACATTCAACGATCCCATTTATGGTAAAAGAAAGGCCAGCATTATTTCCCAGCTTATATTATCTACCGAGTCCCCTATCTTTGGAGACCAGACCCAGGCGAGCGAGGATACCGCCAATTCAGATGATAATGCTTCCACTGTCGAGGAAAACGAGACAGTAAAGGAAGTGTATTTGAACATCCCTTTTCAAACAGCCCCGACTCCAGATTCTGATGGTGATGGCATCCCAGATGCACTAGAAAGCGAAGAGGATGCGCAAGACCCTAATTCGGATTTTGATAATGATGGCGTTACCGATAATCAGGAAAGAATCATTGGTTCTAACCCATATGATCCGGATGAAGATGGTACAGGTGATGATTTTGTGGCCAACATCTATGCAAATAGGTTTGATTTGGATAGTATTTATGGTGATAGGAATCAAACATTCGAATTAACAGTTTCAAGATCCAATTATTTTTTACGTGATTTAGATCCAAATTCTAATTTCGAAGAATCCCAGGACTATTATTCCAATCAGGATTTTTCGGCTTTTATCGGCGAAGAATTGTCAATCGAAGGTAAAAAAACAGTAACAATTGACGATATAGAAACTTTGGTGTTCGCTGATGATGATCCAGATACCGCCGATGTAGATGAGTCGCTAACCGTTGTTGATAATCGAATACCGCCGGGTATCCGTATTCCTTTGAACCCGGATTTTTTCCAACAAAATATCTTGGATAAAGAAGGTCAGCCAGAATTATTCAGGCAATCCAATTTTAGAAATTTTATCAGGGGTATCCACCTAACAGGTTCAGACATGGACCAACTCATGTTCTTGTTGGATTTGACCCAGGCAAACATTACGATTACCTACGAGTATAACGATTTTGATACAGAAACAGAAGAGATTGTAACTGCAGAGAAAGATTTTACACTTCGTCTTTTGGTGGGTGGCTCCAGTGGTCAAATTACAGGAAACGCTGTTAACGTTTTTGAAAACGAAATGCTTCCGGTTGAGGTTGAAAATGCCCTTGATAATGACGAAAATGCTTCTCGGATCTATGTAAAGGGTGGAGGAACCCTTACGGAGGTAAGATTGTTTGATGAGGTAGAAAATGGAGGTTCTTCGATTATCAATGAAATAAAACAAAACAATTGGATTATAAACGAGGCGAACCTAGTGTTCTATGTTGACCGCGAAACATTGGGGTCCTCCGTGGTAGAGCCGCCAAGACTATATTTATACAATGCGGAAACCAACCAACCGTTGTATAGTGTGGCCAACGAAGAAGTAAATGCCAGTTCCGGGGCAAATTCTTTACGATATTTTCCAAGTCACGATGGGTTGTTGGAATCTAACAATAATCAGGGTGTAAAATATACTGTCCGCATTACGGAGCACATCAACAATATTATTGTAAGGGATTCTGCTAATGCCAAATTGGGACTAACATTGACACCGAATATTGCATTGATCGCGGCTCAAGAAGCGGTCGGTAGTGACATGCAAGGGATTGATTATCCGGTAGGTGCGGCTATGAGCCCTTTAGGTACAGTACTCTATGGAAGTAACGTGGCCCTTGGAGAGGAAGATCAAAAGCTAAAGCTGGAAATCTACTATACGAAGGCAAATTAATTTTGTATTTATCGTAGTTTTTTGAACGTTTATCGTTTTAAAGAACCAGAACGGCATATTTTAACGTATACATTTTAAATTTGAAGACCAATCCCCCAGATGGTTATTAATTAAAAAAAAACTTATGTGTGGAATAGTCGGATATATCGGTCATAGAGATGCCTATCCAGTTATTATCAAAGGATTACAACGACTTGAATATAGAGGGTACGACAGTGCTGGAGTTACCCTCTTTGATGGACAGAATATCCATCTTGCCAAAACCAAGGGCAAAGTAGAAGATTTAAAAACCAAGGCAGAGAACACTATTCCTACAAAAGGGAAGTTAGGTTTGGGCCACACAAGGTGGGCTACCCACGGAGTTCCAAACGACGTAAACTCGCACCCCCATTATTCAAATTCCGGTGACTTGGTCATTATACACAATGGTATTATAGAAAACTATGAGTCCATTAAACAGGCTTTGATTAAAAGGGGATACACTTTCGAATCCGATACGGATACCGAGGTACTCATCAATTTAATTGAAGAAGTAAAGAAAAAAGAAGGTGTAAAGCTTGGAAAGGCTGTTCAAATAGCATTAAATCAGGTTGTTGGCGCATACGCCATAGCTGTGTTCGATAAGAACAAACCAGATGAAATTGTAGTGGCAAAGCTTGGAAGTCCACTCGCTATAGGAATCGGTGAGAACGAGTACTTTATTGCTTCCGATGCTTCACCCTTCATAGAATTTACGAACAATGCTATTTATTTGGAAGATGAGGAAATGGCAATTGTGCGTATCGGGAAGGAAATCAAACTCCGAAAAATAAAGGACGATGCCATCGCCTATCCAAATATCTTGGAATTACAGCTAAACCTTGAAGAAATTGAAAAGGGCGGCTACGATCATTTTATGCTCAAGGAAATTTATGAGCAGCCCAAGGCTATTATGGATACCTACAGAGGGCGTCTATTGGCCGATAAGGGAATAATTAAAATGGCGGGTATTGATCAAAACCTTGAAAAATTCCTGAATGCCAATAGAATCATAATAGTTGCCTGTGGAACATCATGGCACGCAGGCTTAGTGGCGGAGTATATATTTGAGGACATGGCGCGAATTCCTGTAGAGGTTGAATACGCTTCGGAATTTAGGTATAGAAACCCGATAATTACCGAGAATGATGTCCTTATTGCCATATCACAATCCGGTGAAACAGCAGATACTTTGGCAGCTATAAAATTGGCAAAAGAAAAAGGAGCATTTGTGTTTGGTGTGTGCAACGTAGTAGGGTCGTCCATTGCAAGGGAGACCCATGCAGGCGCCTATACCCATGCCGGCCCGGAAATTGGAGTGGCGTCCACCAAGGCGTTTACGACCCAAATTACGGTATTGAGCTTAATTGCATTAAAATTAGCACAAGAGAAAGGGACACTATCCCAGTCCAAGTACCACGAATATTTGACCGAATTGGAAGCGGTTCCGACCAAAGTGGAAAAAGCCTTATTGTCCAATCCGTTGGTCGAAGAGATTTCCGAAACCTATAAGGATTCAGCCAACTGTTTGTATTTGGGCAGGGGGTATAATTTTCCAGTTGCATTGGAAGGGGCCCTTAAGTTGAAGGAAATCAGTTATATTCATGCAGAGGGTTATCCAGCTGCAGAAATGAAGCATGGGCCCATTGCCCTGATTGATGAACAAATGCCTGTTGTGGTAATAGCAACCAAAAAAGGTCATTATGAGAAGGTGGTCAGCAACATTCAAGAGATCAAATCCAGAAAAGGTAGGATTATTGCTATCGTAACAGAGGGCGATCAAACTGTAAAAGAATTGGCAGATCATGTTATCGAGGTGCCGGAGACTTCAGAAAGCCTATCGCCTCTACTTACCACCATACCTTTGCAATTGCTATCTTACCATATTGCAGTAATGAGGGGTTGTAATGTAGATCAGCCAAGAAACTTGGCTAAATCGGTTACCGTAGAATAATTCGTAAAACATATCTTAAAAAGAAAAGGAGCTGATATCAGCTCCTTTTTTTGTTGAAAACGTAGCGATGAATACTTTTTTTTGCCAAAAAAGTATTATGCATGCATAATTTTTTTCAATTTTGTATAATTGGAATAAAAAAAAATGTATCTTCCCATTTGATACAAACAAGCACATAAACTAAATTAACTCTAATCCATAACAAATGAAAAAACTTATGTTTGTTTCCCTAATGCTGCTTGGTTTGGCCACCTACGGTCAAACTACGGTACAGGGAAAGGTAGTTGATGAAAACAATGAACCCATACCCGGAGCCAATGTGGTTTTGGTGGGTAAAGCAGAAGGAACCACTACGGACTTTGATGGAAACTTTACCTTTAATACTTCGGAGGTGCCTCCATTTAAACTTCAATTTTCAAGTATTGGATTTTCGGATTTTACAGCCAATGTAACTTCTAACAACCAAACACTTTCCATTACGCTTTCCGCCGCCAATACAATGTTGGATGAAATCGTTATTTCCGCATCAAGGACTCCTGAGCGTATTTTTGAATCGCCCGTATCGGTAGAAAGATTTGGGTTAAAAGAGATAAAAAATACCACGGCCGAATCGTTCTATGGTGGTCTTCAAAACTTAAAAGGGGTGGACATAAACACGAACAGTTTAACGTTTCAATCCATAAACACAAGAGGTTTTGCCACCTTCGCCAATAACAGGTTCTTGCAATTGGTGGATGGTATGGACAATACTGCTCCCGGACTCAACTTTGTTCTGGGTAACCTTGTAGGTATGTCCGAGTTGGATGTGCAGAGCGTGGAAATCCTGCCAGGAGCCTCTTCTGCACTATATGGTGCGGGTGCCTTTAACGGTATCCTATTTATGAGAAGTAAAAACCCGTTCGATTTTCAAGGGATTAGTGCTTATGCCAAGGCAGGGGTAACCACCCAAGATGCGGCTGGCAGCAATTTTTATAAAGATTTTGGTGTGCGAGCAGCCCATGCGTTTAGCGACAAGCTTGCAATAAAAGCAAACTTGTCTGTGTTAACGGGTGAGGACTGGCATGCAAATAGCCGCGTGGATTTGAACAATCCAGGAGCTGACCGTTCCAATCCTGGATATAATGGCCTCAATGTTTATGGTGATGAAGTAGCCAGAACTTTTGATATTGATGCTTTGGCTGGATTGCCAAGCGGAACTTTGGGTAGTACATTTGTGTCAAGAACTGGATATGATGAAGCCGATTTGGCCGACTACGGAGCAGAAAGTATAAAATCTGATTTTGCGTTGCACTATAGGCCATTTGCGGATGATCTTGAAATAATTTTGAACAGTAGAATTGGTAGGGGAACAACCATCTATCAAGGGGCAAACCGTTACGCCGTATCTGGGTTTACCATGCAGCAGCATAAGTTGGAGATTAAAAATGACAACTTCTTTATCCGAGGGTATATCGTTTCCGAAAATTCCGGGGACGCATACGATACACGTTTCGCAGCGATCAATGTCAACAGAACTTGGAAATCTGACCCAGAATGGTTTGGGGATTATTTTGGTGCATACATCCCTACTTATTTAGGTGGGATTCAAGGGGCAGGACTTACTCCTGAGCAGGCTTCGGCTCAAGCACATATTGCTGGTAGACAAGCTGCCGACCAAGGGCGATTAATTCCAGGTACTCCTGCTTTTCAAAATGCGTTCAACAAGGTAACTAATGACGGTGACTTGACAACCGGTGCCAAGTTTATCGATAAGACCAAATTCCGTCACGTAAACGGAAACTATAATCTTGCTCATTTGATCAATAATTGGGCGGATGTACAAATAGGAGGTTCGTTTAGAGAATATGAACTGAACTCCAACGGAACCATTTTTACCGATATCGATGGTCCTATAAAATATAATGAGTACGGTGCTTACCTGCAAGTTCAGAAAAAATTCTTGGACGACCGTTTAAAGTTCACTGGTTCTGCTCGATACGATAAAAATGAGTTTTTTGATGGATTCCTTTCGCCAAGGGTTTCTTTTGCCTATACGTTGGGAGAAGATAGAAACCATAACCTTAGGGTTTCTGTACAGCAAGGGTTTAGAAATCCTACTACCCAAGATTTGTTCATTGGTTTGAACGCCGGATCTGCTATTTTGGTGGGTTCTGCACCGGATAACTTGGATAGAGACGTGCGAACTTTAGGGGTTAGTCAATCAGGACAGGATGCTGGGCAGCCTGCAACAGTAGAGATTGTGGGACGTGCAGCCTACGAGAATGCTTTTACCCGAAGTTCGATAGGTCAATTTCAGGCAACCGGGGACCCTTCAGTTTTGGAAGAAGCGTCACCCGGCCTTGTGCAACCTGAAGAAATAATTGCCTATGAAGCTGGTTATCGAGGACAATTAGGCAAGTTTACCATTGATTTGAGCGGATACTATAATAGTTATTCCAATTTCATAGGAAATGAGGTTACCTTGGTTCCTTTGTATGGGACCGTAGGAGACAATAGTTTATCCATTGAGGCTGTTCAAAGAGGAGATGTTCAAGCTTACCAAACCTATACCAACTCCGAGGCAGATATAAACTCTTATGGCGCTACACTTGGAGTGGATACCAAAATCGGAAACTTTGATCTTGGTGTAAACTATACATTTGCCGAATTGGATATCGATGAGGGAAAATATCCAAACCTAAGAACAAACTTTAATACACCTAAGCATAAGGTAAAAGCTTCTTTCGGTAATCCAGAGCTGTTCAAAAATTTTGGGTTCAACGTTAACTACAGATGGAGCGATAGCTATTTCTGGGAAGCTTCTTTTGCAGATGGAGATATTCCTGCGTTTACCGTATTGGATGCACAGCTCAATTATTCAGTACCTTCTCTTAAATCTGTCTTTAAAGTAGGTGGATCTAATCTTTTGGGAGATGAATATTATACCGCAATTGGTACTGGGTTTATAGGTTCCATATACTATTTGTCTTGGACTATAAATCCCTAAATAGCAGTAAACAAGAAAAAGTAAAGGCGTTGGAAAATCCAACGCCTTTTTTCTTTAAAAAAAACTGAAAATCGGTTTCTGAATAAGAATGTAAAAGCATATCTTTGCAGCCGAAAAAATAGCGGTAATTTGCCGCGTATTCAATTATAAATAAACATACTAATGTCTAAAGTAACAGGTAAGGTTG
>JAAEZN010000122.1:0-2543 GCA_018222835.1 Algicola sp.
TCTGTAGGAGTTCCATACAAAGTCCGAACTGTTCGTCCCTGCCCCATTTCTGCTTCACCGATCATGTGGGTTTTACCTACTCCCGATTGTTCAACTACCCTGTCGGTTCCATCGTTACTAAAAATAACACGTGTATAGGGATACCCCTCTGCACTTGGGATTCTTTTATCCCCATTAAGACTGGAATAATATCCGAATGCGCCTGTTGCGTCTATGGTTGTGGGTTGCGAATAATTGGATATATCATCAAAATGCTTTGCCCTGTACAACTCTCCATTGGTTGTCACAAAATTGTTCTTGTACCTGTTTATCTTTTCCCCTTCAATAGGTACTGGCAATGTAGTAAGCGTTGGTCGACCCGAATTGTCCAATACAGTTTGGGACACGATTTTGTAATCTGCTGAAGGAAAATACCTCTGAGTTTGCTTTATTTGATTCAATGTAGTGGCATATGTTGCCTGTTCACTTATTCTATCAGCCTCTGTAAAAACCCTGCTGTACTGATAATTGGTATTGTTATCGGGATCTGTAAAGAAAAATGACTCGGTATTACCTGTTGGGTTGTTGAACTTATGGGGCCCAACTCCATAAGAAGAAGCATTCCAAGCTCCCCAGTTTTTGCTGTTCCCTATATCATTTTCATAGAACGTACCTATCGGTCGAACACGCCACACATAAAACCCTTGACCTTCTCCAATGGTCAGAGTCAATTCGGAATTTGAATTATATGTCTGAAAACTAAGTGCTTTACTCCAATCCAGATGGGTTTGGATAATTTCTTCATCTAACAGTTCTTCCTCATCCTTATTGAATAAGCGCAATAATTGAAATTCATAACTTGGGGCCTCGCAGGTATCCGTCCAATCAAAGACAACTTTTTTACTGTCTGGAACCATAATAGCTGAAACTAGGTCTATGGTATTATTCGACACATCAATACCATAGCCCAGCTCATAATACAGTCCAATATTTAAGTTTGCTTGCAGATCAATAGCACCGAACGAATCTGAAATGGACTGAATGGTAGCAGTCACATTAGTTATTGTTTTGGATTCATGGGACAAACCAGTTATTGCATCCGAGCTGTCCAAATATTGTTTTAAATCCAAATAAATCAGCCCCTCAGGATTTTGATTATTCAGATTTATATCAAAATTGATGGATGGATTGTTATCGCCTACAGTTGTGAGGGCTAAGTCCAAGTTTACATTAATATCAAATAACAATCCAGCGGCATTACTTCCAAAACCATACTGTTCCCCTAAATCTATTTTAACCCATACCTTTCCATTTTTAATATCAAAATCTGTACAAGGCGTTATAAAATCCAGGCTACCGGATGTATTGTTCTGATTGAAAGGAACAGCTATAGTAATATTGTCCGAAACCACCCCCAGCTCTTGGGACCGCAAATTTTGCACTATTATGAAACAGCATAGTGCAATGATTTTAGCATAAAAGTTCTGTATCCGCATTTTTATTGGTTTTTCCTATTATCGATGATTTCAAATCCCTTATAAATCGGTTTCAGCTCATTGTTCTTAAACAGTGCCCGAATTGGGGAAATAATATTGTGAGGGCTATCAAAGTCCATTTTTTTATAGATCATTTTCTGATTTATAATTCCACGAGTTCCATTGTATTTGTTTTCAACCTGCATAATTCTATCTTGTTTTAGACTATAGGTCACTTGTTGTATCTGTAAACCTGTTTGCTTGGTAAAGTTTGAGTCAGGTATTATTGTTATCATTATTAATCCGTTTTCACTTTCTGAACATGAAATGTCTTTTGCTGAGCTCAATAATGCTAATTGTATTTCTAAAAACTTCTTATAAGTATCTGTCTCATTGAAGATTTTGGGGTCCGAATTGTTCCAATAGATTTTCTTTATATCAGGTAAGACTACAAAAATGTTTTCTTCGTCCCCAAAGACATTCATCCTTTGATCGTAGATAGCCATTTTCCCCAAGGAAGAAAATACCTCCACCTCTGTAACTTCCGATTTAACTCCACTATTCCCATTAAAGGTGCTCTCCATACTATATTTTAAATGGTACACTTTATCCTTTTTAAGGGAACTCAAAGATTCCATTCTACTTATATATCCAACCAGTAGATTCTTGCACGTATCCGTCTTAACATTTCTCCAACTCAATAATCCTAGAGCAAATAGCAGTAATACAAGTAATTTCTTAAAAGCTCTCCCTATCTTCACTTGGCGTATTGTATTGAGTTTCTGTAACAGTCTTTAACCCTCTTTCTGTTTCAATTAGCTTTCTTACCAATTGCCCTTCATTATTGTATTGGTAAAAAAGGCCAAAATGCTGATCATCAAAGAGTGTAATCAATCTCAGAGACTTAACATCGTAGACAAAACATGTGGTCTGGGATTCTTTAGGATTGAATTTAATATCGTCGATATAAATACTAGGGTTATTAAAATTAAGTGTTATCCCTACCGCTTGTCCTTCAACCAAGGAGCTAGCCTCTACATAAACTTGGTACAAGGACCACTCCCCTGTTTTGGCTATAAATTCCACATT
>JAAEZN010000122.1:2553-3102 GCA_018222835.1 Algicola sp.
GGTTATGCTAGGAGATTCGAGTACTTCTTCGGATTTAGCCCAAAACTTGAGCCATCCACCAGTAGTACTCAACAATTTTTGCGAAATGACATTTGAAATTATAGATGTTCCCGAATTAATATGTCTGGAATATCTTCCTGAATGTGCTATATCCTGTACAACATTAGGTATCCCACCTCCTTGTTTATCCTCGAAATGCTCAAAATAGATTTCATCATAGGTCGTATTTTGCCCTATCATTACAGGTTGGGTAAAATCATATCCGTACATGGAAGCGCTATAGACTCCTAAAACATCTTTCTCTTCCAAAGCATTTCCGTGGGGTGAATATTTTGTAACTTCATTTAATTGAACCCACCCATTATCTTGGTCCGCTCCAAAAGTGTAATCAAAAGGAATATACTTATCCAAAATCCCTCCTTCATATATTTTGCCTTGTTTGGTATCTCGATTGGATGAATTCTTTGTAGCTCCCTTAAATACATAACTTTGATGTAATCGCCAGATTTTCTCTAATTCTGTGGTAGCTACTTCCGAGTTGTAAACTGC
>JAAEZN010000122.1:3112-7074 GCA_018222835.1 Algicola sp.
GATATTATCATCTATCCAAGAAGTAATACCCACCAATGTATTAAAGGTATTTGCACTGGATGATATCACCCGTTCTGTTTTAATATTCCAGGTTCCCGTATCAGTATCCGTAGGATTTAAAGGGTTGGCATTACTTCCATAGGTAATGACTTGACCTGAGTTGGCCAACAATTGGTTTGTATTGTCCAGGTTCTCCGACTTTCTTCCCATTTGTACATAGTTCCAATGCGCCGGCATGCTTAAACTATAAATGGAACCATCATGAAGCTCTTCAGAACCTATAATCGGAATATTATGATAAGCATCGTATGTTTTTGTGAGTATAGGCTTACCTGTTGCATTATCAAAAGCTAAATATTCTGAGGTAGAGGCAATATTGTCGCTATATGTAACAATCCTTTTTTGAATCGATGGATACCGGATTACTTTAGAAATAGCATACTTTCTCAGATTTTGCTCACCGTAATTAAATTTAAGCCAGCCTGATACAAAAAAAGGCGGGGGAAATATAAGTCCCACACTTGCATCGATTTCAAAATTGAAATCCAAGTTTTGATTTTGCATCCAAAACTTTTCCATGGTAATATCCATTTCTTTTCCTGGAGTATCCCAATAATAGGTTCCATCCCCTTTCATTAATGGGACTTTTTCCCCTGGTTCATAATAAAAGAAGTCCTGTCCCGAGGAAATATAGCTTGTACTTTCAGGGTTATAATCCCCTCCATATGTTCTAACCGATTTTGGCTTTCCATCCATAGAATTTACTATAAACCTAAATCCTTGTGAAGCCCATGCATTATCGACGCTGTAGCTAAAATTAGGTGTCGGAATCTTAAGTTTGTCATCATAACTATCATCTTGTAGTATGGAATAATCCACTCCTCTAACCGGGCGTCCCGCCCCAATATCGAACTTAAGGGCTGCATTATTTCCATTTTGTGAGTAATCGTATAATTTGTCAAAAGGATAATCTTTAGTGGTGAAGAACTCATATATGGTATGCCCAGAGCCTGTTTTTCCCTTATGGATATTCTCTATTACCACTCGGGAATGATTAACGGAAGGGGATGGCAAAAGAGATTCACCTATGGGACCTTCTGATTGTTCTTTATCCTTACCCGATATCAAACGGTTTAACCAAGATTGGTCTTCTTTGGGCAAAAACCCCACCAACGGATTTTCTTCCCTCATTTGATTCGGCTCATTGGAGGCAACCCCACTACTACGTCCATCCACTAATTTATAGGTGTATTCTTGCCCATAAATGGCAGCATCGCCATTTTCAATACCTTTATCATACATCAATACCCTTTTAATCCTTATACCTCCACCTCGCTTAGCTTTGTTCATTGGAATTTTCAAATAGGACAAATCTAGATTCAAAGCTTTGCACACCTCTATTTTTGTAGGGTAGGTAGAATTTACCGCAAGTCCAGAAACCATGGTCATGCCAGCAATAGGAAGTCCGGCAACTGTAATTGCATCTCCTATACCATTTATTAGAGGGCCTTCACAACCGGCGAGGTCATCAATATATCCTCCATACATTTTTTCAACCTTCGATTCACAACCTGCTGTATATTTACCCCATCGTTGTGTAGTATAATAGTCGTAGCATGCTTGTTTTGGTGTCAAGCGGTAATCCCCATCTTCCAAAGGTTCATCAAAAAGACCAATCCCCACTAGATTGCCACCTTCGGTTGAACCATCTAATTGAATGGATATTTGATTTTTATTGGGGTCATATATAACATCGAGGACTTTTGCATAGCCCGTTATATATTCTGATTTACAGTTTTCGATACTCGGAAAATCACCTTCCAACGCATAAAGCAATTTGAAATAAATTCGTTTGTCACCTTTTAGATTTCCCATATCTTTTCCCAGTACACTTGCCACCCCACCTTCTATAGGTATTTCATTCTCATTATACTCTTTAAGGAAATACATTCTTAAATACTGATATAAATCTTCTATCATATCCGCATCTAAATCTGCATCATATCCAATATCCTTTAAATCCAATGTATATGTTGGTGACTCGTAATTATCATCAGCATCGGAAAGCTTTACCAAGGCCATAACATTACGATCTTGGACATAAGAATAATCCTTCTCCTCATATTCCAACAATATTTGCCCTCCTGAAGGCAAAGTGATTTGCTTTAATTGCCATGCTGCTGGATCATATATGTTTTCAGGGATATCACCTTGGTACGGCCATTTAATCAAGTTTAAATGACGTTCACTGCCATTATACTGATTTGTGCCCCAAGCATCCAATAGATGAGAGTCGTAGTCTGGATTTTGAGCGTTTACAGAAAAACGGTCGCTCAATGAAAAAAAGTTGTCCAATCCAGGGGTTTCAGCTACTAAATAATCCGGGTAATCTGCTTTGTCTTTATATCTATAATCAAATTTATAGGAACTGATACGTGCCGCTACTACACCTTCAAATTCTGACCAGACTTTTCTCAAGGTAAGTTTTCCACTATTTGGTTGATTGGAATTGTTTGGAAAATTTCCGTTGATATTATTTGGTAAATTGGAGACCAAAGAATAGTCATACTTGAAATTTGTAGTCTGTAGGGGTACCTCTGGCCTATCTTTTGAAAATAAAACCACTTTCTCCAAATATTCCAACTGATCTGTTACATTCTTTTCATCTGGATTGTTAGAGGAAACGTCTTCTATCGTCAAATCCGTCGCAGCCAAACCATCATACCTATCTTGCCCTGTACCTTGCAAAAATTGTGCTTGGTCGCTTAAAGGGTCAACACCAAATCGTTCTGGGTTAGATTTATTGGTTACAAAGTAAGCCACATGGGTTTTGGTTTCTACTTTCTTTAAAAAGTATATTTCCTTTTCTCCTGTAGTCACAAAACCTGTATCATCTTTAATATCAGAAATTGAGTTTTTGGAATAAATCAATCCATTATAGGGTATCCGCCAGCGATACCAATCAGAGTTTCCTTCATCGTTGGTATCTCCATATTTTTTGTGGTACTCAAATTTGGTCCATCCCCCAAAATCTCCTTCGTCCGGACCAGTTGGACCCAAATCGATATAATCTGATGTGGCTATACTGGTTAAAAGAGAAGTAGCCGCATAACCTTCCTTTTTAACATCGCCCACCACAACATTGTGCAAACATTGATCCACATCATATTCATTGTTCAAGTACAGTTGCTTAAATGCCAGATAGTTTTTTTCTACTTGATCGTTCTCTCCGACATCTATGGACAAACTTGCAGTGTTTTTTACCATCATATCGATATCGTAAGTATATTTCAATCCGGACTCATTATATATGCTAAAGCCTGAATCTTCTTTTTCAATATATGAGGCATGTTTTGTTTGCTCATCATCTACATCGGCTATTTGATCAGATGACAGTGTTGGAAAAACTGAAGTTATTCCTGGGAAGTTAGGTGAAGCGGTAAGATCTGCCTTTGCCAAATCATTATTTCCATATTCAACCTTGCCTCCCATATCACCATAAAATCGATAGAAATTATCGCCCGGAGAGTCGAATGAGAATTTAGTTTCGTCTGTATTGCCTTTTTTTGACCAATCCCTAATTTTTGACTTGGTATTTCCCAGAGCCAAATTCACACCCACACCTGCATTCAAACCGAACATAAATTCAACGCCAATTCCATAAGTACGACGCTTGTTTTCGTCACCATCAATTTTTTCTGGAAAATAATGCCCCACACTTTTCCTGTAAGGCCTGAACCCACCCGAAAGCCCCTCTCCTGTTAGCATATAGTTGTCGGGTGTGGAAAAGGGAATTCCTATGAAATAATCACGTCGATCAAAAGGCTGTGCTTTTTCCGTAAAATAATCGGATCGATAATTTCCGATTTCTGAAGGTGTATTTAAGTAACCGTATGTGGATACTGATTCAAAAGGTTTTGTAATGGTCAAACCAAATGTACCTGCTAGCCCCCCTTCAATGG
>JAAEZN010000123.1 GCA_018222835.1 Algicola sp.
GTGTTGAGTTAGTCAGCTTTAAATGTAGTGAAAAACCCGCAAAAAAAATTATACTTTATTTCGTACTTTAACCAATTCAGATAAAAAACTAAAACATGTTCAAATTTTTAAAGCTTGCGATTTTATTGTTGATCATAGCAGCTTGTAAAGACCAATCCAACAAAAAAGAAGAAACAGCAACTACACATAAGGAAAAGCAATCCGAATGGACTTATCTTTTTGACGGTACCAGTTTGGAAGGCTGGCGCGGCTATAATATGGACTCCCTCCCTCCTGGGTGGACAATAAAGGACAGCGTTCTAACTTTTGACACCGAATTGGGGCTGGAACAAAACTATACTGGCGGAAAAGATATCATCTATGGCGCCGAAGAGTTTGATAATTTTGAACTTTATTTGGAATGGAGAATACCCAAAGGAGCCAATAGCGGTGTTTTTTATCACGTAAAAGAGGGTTATGACGGACCTCCCTCAGTAGCACCTGAATATCAGATTATAGATGATAAAAACTATGCAGATATTCACGATTTGGTGGGCTACAACTCACAATTTGGTGCCGAGCACCCGGAACTGCTTCAAGATTGGCAAAAAACGGGAGCCGACTATGCCATGCATGTTGCAGACGAATCCCAAAAGCAATTGAATCCAGTCGGGGAATGGAATTCATCAAAAATCGTGTTTACTCCCGAAAAGGTAGAACACTGGCTCAATGGAAAAAAACTATTGGAGTTTGTGCCGTGGTCGGAAGAATGGAATGCTAAAAAAACTTCTGGAAAATGGGACAATGCCCCAGATTATGCAAAATATAAAACAGGCTACATTGCCCTTCAAGATCATGCTAGCCCAATTTGGTTCAGAAACATAAAAATTAAAAAACTATAACCACCAGACCATGAACAAGAGAGAGTTTATCAAAAAAAGTAGTGCGGGAGCACTCGGAATAATGTTGGCTCCTTCCATTTTAAAAGGAGGACTGCCAAAAGAAAAGCTAAGAACCGCACATATCGGGGTCGGCAATATGGGATTCGAAGACCTAAGGGATATTTCCTCTCATCCGCAAGTAGATGTAGTTGCCCTATGCGATGTAGATGCCATAAACCTGTCCTCGGCCCATAAATTACACCCAGGTGCCCGGGTCTTTTTTGACTACCGTGCCATGTTGGAAGAAATGGGCGACGAAATTGATGCCGTAATTGTTTCCACTCCAGATCACACACATGCACCGGCCTCATTAATGGCCATGCAGATGGATAAGCCCGTGTATTGTCAAAAACCATTGACCCATTACGTTTCCGAGTCAAGGGAAATGAAAAAAGTAGCTGCCGAAAAAGGTTTGGTCACACAAATGGGCATACAGGTACACTCGTTTTACGATTACAAATTGGCCACTTTACTGATTCAATCCGGAATTATCGGGAAGGTACACACCGTACATGCGTGGTCTCCAAAAAATTGGGGATATGATGGTCCTTTGCCCGAAGGGGAGGATCCTGTTCCAGACCAACTGGATTGGAACCTATGGTTGGGCACTTCTAAAGAACGACCTTATAAAAAAGATACGTACCACCCAGGAAATTGGAGAAAATTAATGGACTACGGTTGTGGTACATTGGGCGATATGGGCGTTCATATTTTTGACACCCCGTACAATGCTTTGCAATTGGATGTTCCAAGAACCATTACCACGGAATGCAGACCATCCAACGGATTTGGTTTCCCGGAAAACAATACGGTGACTTATGAATTTCCGAGCACCCCATACACAGGAAAATCCTTAAAATGGGTTTGGTACGACGGCCCCGGAGCTCCAAAAATGCACGAAGACCTAATGTTGCCAGGGATGGAAATGAAAAAGGATAAAAGTGCAAGCAAGAAAAATGATGCAAACAGTATTTCATTGGATGTCGGCGTAGCAGGAGAAAATGAGCTGCCAGAACAAGGAGCTATGTTTGTTGGAACAAAAGGACGTTTATTGCTGCCCCATTTTATGCAACTTCCTAAAAAAATTGTACGCGGTAAATATGTGGACATCTCTAAGGAAATTGCCAAAATTTCGAAAGAACATAATTTGGGCGAGCCCATCCGAAATTATGGTACCGAAGGGCCTAAACATTACCATCAATTTGTGGATGCTTGTTTAGGGAAAGGAGAAACCACAGCACCCTTTGATTATGCTGCTCGACTGACCGAAACCATTTTATTGGGCACCATTGCTGGCCGATTCCCCGGCGAAACATTGCATTGGAATGCCGAAACCGCCAAATTCCAAGAAGAAAAGGCAAACAAATATTTATCCGGGGATTACCGAAACTTTTAATTAGAAAAGAATCTATCCATGTCATCTACCCAAGAATATTGGCTCAGCGGCCCAATTGAAGGTGTACCCAAACTTTTACAACCAGCTGCGCACGCTTTGTTGCAATCAGTGCGGGAAGTAAAGAACTATTTGTTGGATTTTCCAGAAGAAAACCTTTGGAAAAAACCGTTTGGCAGAGCCTCTGTTGGTTTTCACTTGCGCCACCTTACCGGGGTCTTGGACCGATTACTTACCTATGCCAAAGAAGACTCATTGACAGAAGCCCAATTCCAATTCCTTAAAAACGAAGGCAATGAAGAAGGAGCTCCCTCTTCCCAACAATTGATTACGGAATTTGAACAGAAAGTGAACGAAGCATTGGACTATTTTAAAACTATTCCTGAATCTACACTTACCCATGAGCGATTTGTGGGTCGAAAAAAACTGCCGACCACCGTAATAGGACTAATTTTTCACTCGGCAGAGCATAGTCAAAGGCATGTGGGACAGTTATTGGTAACGGTTAGTGTGTTAAAAGGTTGATAAATCAAATATGAGCAAATCCAAAACAAATGTTCTTGTTCTTTTCTTCATACTTCCAATAGTAATGATGGCGCAAAACCGTCTTCGAGACCATGGGGTTGAAATTGGCGTTCTCCAACCCGGAATATTCAATGCCATTACCGATGTGCCAGGTGTTCAAGTGGGACATACCACTCGTAATGAAGGAGAAAATATTAGAACTGGAGTAACGGCTATCTTACCACACTCAGGAAACATTTTTCAAGAAAAAGTGCCAGCGGCCATTTATGTGGGCAACGGATTTGGTAAGTTGGCTGGATATACCCAAGTAAAAGAATTGGGTAATTTGGAAACCCCGATAATCCTGACCAATACTCTTAATGTTTCAACAGCGATGAATGCGGTAATCGGTTACACCTTGAAACAAAAGGGCAATGAAAATGTTCGGTCGGTTAATGCCGTGGTCGGGGAAACCAATGATGGTTATCTTAACGATATTCGAGGACGTCACGTTACCGAAGCTGATGTACTCCAAGCCATTTCTTCAGCCAAATCTGGTGCTGTTCCCGAAGGGAATGTTGGCGCAGGAACAGGAACCATTTGTTTTGGATTTAAGGGTGGTATTGGCACCTCCTCAAGAGTACTTCCCAAAAAATCTGGTGGTTACACCGTCGGCGTTTTGGTGCAATCCAATTTTGGAGGGGTTTTGCAAGTTGCAGGGGTTGAAGTGGGGAAAAAGTTGGGACATTATTCCAATAGTTTCAAATATTCTCCTGATGGTTCTTGTATGATGGTAGTGATTACCGATGCTCCCTTGGACTCCAGAAATTTGGAGCGATTGGCAAAAAGAGCCATGCTCGGTCTATCACGAACAGGAGGAATAGCCAGTAATGGGAGTGGCGATTATGTGATTGCGGTTTCCACTGCCGAGGAATGCAGAATTCCGTATGAAAGCGAAAGTCCAATTCAAACAGTTCCAACCTTGCGCAATGAGGCCATGACCCCGCTCTTTTTGGCCACCATCGAAGCTACCGAAGAAGCAATCCTCAATTCCCTTTTTGCAGGGGAAACCACTATTGGACGAGATGGTCATAAAATTGAAGCGCTTCCTAAAGAAAAAGTTTTGGAAATGTTGAAGGAAGCAGGAAAAATGGATTGATTTTTCAATCACTGTAACAAACTTCCATCATTTTACACTAATCTAACGGAAGTAATCTTCTTTTTTAATAGTTTTAAAACGTCAGCCTGAATTTATTTCAGGGTCACATCAAAATTTAAACCCTTTAGCATAAGATGCTGAAACAAGTTCAGCATGACGATAAAATAATAAAACCTTTTTAAACACACTACCATGGATATTTTTGGAAAGATCAAGGAAAAACTCAGTAATGAATTTATTGATATTATTGAGTGGCTCGACTATACAGATGACACCATTGCGTATCGATTTGAGCGCTATCAAAATGAAATAAAGAACGGGGCCAAGCTCATTGTTCGAGAAGGACAAACTGCGGTTTTCATCAACGAAGGTCAATTGGCCGATGTTTTCGAACCCGGCACTTACGAGCTAACCACCCAAAACCTACCGATTTTGGCCACGCTTAAGGGTTGGAAATATGGATTTAATTCTCCTTTTAAAGCAGAGGTGTACTTTGTAAACACCCACCTTTTCACCGATGAAAAATGGGGCACCAAAAGTCCAATCACTTTAAGTGATGACCGCTTTGGTCTTGTTGAGATTCGTGCTTTTGGAACGTATGCCTATAAAATTTCAGATGCTGGAAAGTTCATCAAAGACATTGTTGGTACAGACAGTAACTTCACCAATTTTGAGATCAACGAGCACTTAAAAAGTTTGATTGCCACTCGATTCACAAATACGGTTGGTCAGGCCAATCTCCCAATTGAATTGTACGCTGCAAACACCACCGAACTTTCGGATACGTGTCGCGATGTAATGTCGCCCGAGTTTGAAAGTGTAGGCATTTCCTTGGAGAAATTCTACATCGAAAATGTCTCCATGCCCGAAGACCTTAAAAAGGAAATCTTCGAGTACAGCCGTATCGATAAACTTGATCTGGATAAATTGACCAAATTCAAGACTGCAAAAGCTATTGAGGCCGCTGCCCAAAACGAGGGTGGAACCGCTGGAGCAGGAATGGGAATGGGAATGGGATTTGTTTTGGCACAACAAATGGGCGGCATGATGGGCGGAAACACCCAAGCTGCACCTCAACAAGCTGCGCAATCCACTGGAGGAACCGTACCTCCCCCTATGCCAACTCAAACTCAATATTTTTATGCATCCAACGGGGTGCAACATGGCCCAGTAGGTTTTGAACAAATGCAATCTTTGTTCGCTTCCAGAGCCATTAACCGTGATAGTTTGGTATGGAAACAAGGCATGTCAGCTTGGACAGCATTGAAAGAAGTGGAAGAACTGAAATCGTTCTTGGGAGGTAATACGCCACCACCACTACCAACTGAATAATAGTTTTCATTGTCATTCTGAGCTGATGCCTGAGCGTAGTCGAAGGGAGACGAAGAATCTATTCTTTTCATGATTGTGAGATACTTCACTTCGTTCAGTATGACAATTTTAAACCTAAATCTTAGTCAATCCTATTTTGCTGGAATCCAAAAATGATATGGATTTCCATCCTCACGGAAATGAACCTATGGAAGAACAAAAAATCCAAAAAACCGAGCTCAAAAAAGCCTGTGCCAAATGTGGCGCAGAGCTCAAATATAAGCCTGGGACCACGAGCATAACTTGCGAATATTGTGGTCATGAGGAATCCATCACCATTGATAAAAATGGTTTTCAAGAACTGGAACTGTATCCCTATTTGCAAGAAATGGGCTCACAGAAACACAGTGAGGAAATTTCCATGCTCCATTGTAAAAACTGTGGGGCGGATCAGCATGTAGAGGAAAACTATAAATCACTCCATTGTGTGTATTGTGGTCAACCTTTGGTTATTGAGGATGCCTATAAAGAAAACTGGATTTTACCGGGTGCCGTTTTGCCCTTTCAAATTGATAAAAAGAAGTCCTTTCTCATTTTTAAGAACTGGGTGAAGAGCCTTTGGTTCGCTCCCAACAATTTAAAAAAAGCCGCTCTAGACCCTCAATTCACTAAGGGTCTCTATTTACCCTATTGGACATTTGACGCACAACTCTATGCCTCATACACAGGTCAACGAGGTGAATATTACTACGAAACCAGAAGAGTTCGAAACTCTAAGGGTAAAATGGTGACCCAAAGGGTCAGGAAAACGAGATGGTACCCTGCTGCGGGTGAGGTATCTGGTTTTGTAGATGATACCTTGATCAAGGCCTCGCATCAAAAAACAGGACGGATTCCAGGGAAAATATCTTCTTGGAATTTAAAAAAATTGCAGCCCTTTGATAGTGGCTTCCTTTCGGGATTCGTGACTGAAAAATATACCATCCCTTTAAAAGATGGACATTTGCAATCCAAAGAAGAAGCCAGAGATATTGCAACTACTTGGTGCATGCGAGATATTGGTGGCGATACGCAACGTGTTTTGTCTATGGACATGAATTTATCCGAAGAGACCTTTAAACACATTTTGTTGCCCGTTTATGTAAGTGCCTATCGGTACAACGGAAAGGAATACAATTTTTTCATTAACGGTGAAAATGGAAGCATTTCTGGAAGTCGTCCTTATAGTTTCTGGAAAATATTCTTTGCTGTCCTCGCAGTACTCGTTGTTATTGGGGTGATTGTTTTGATCGCAAATAAATAAAATGAGCGTCAGTTCGAGTAATTTCTGAAAGAAATTGTATCGAGAACAACAAACAACAGCATCTCGATACAAAAAAACGCTCTGCGTTTTTCACTCGATGTGACGCCTTGTTACAGCCACACCATG
>JAAEZN010000021.1 GCA_018222835.1 Algicola sp.
TAAATGTACTCAACGGTACGATCAAACTCCTTATAGGAATCCGGTTTGGATTTCCCTATCTCCCACATAAGTAATTTGACCACCTCTTCACGTTTCTGCTCCATTTTCTTCACAAAAGACTCCATGCACTCAACACGGTCCTTCACCTTCATGGTAGGCCAAAGCCCTTGTCCCCTGTCATATGCCCTCAATGCAGAATCCAAAGCATCTAAAGCTTCGGGCTCACCCATATCGGGAACGCTGCCCAATATAGTTGGGGCATATTCCTCTGTAGATGAGATAGTGGAGATAACAGTACTGGTAGCCCCATCCCATTTACGCAATTCCCCATTGACCAAATATGTTTTTTGATGAATCTCTTCAGTAATTTGAAAAGCTTCTGGTATTACTGTTTTAGTTGTTGCCATTAATTATTTTTTTAAGTGGTTAGTGTTGATAAATGGTCGCTTATTCTACACAAAGCTAACACAAAAAAGAGACGAAAACACCTTGTTTTATGCACGATTGGCATCGAAAACGTTAGAGGAGCGCGTTTATTAATAACGCTGATTAAAAATGTTGGCGACATCACACCAAATACTGAAATAGATCAGGTTTATTGTTAAGGTAGTCCCCAAAAAAATTATTGTCTTTCATTCGCTGGATCAAAGGCTCCAAATCATCGGGCGATTTTAATTCCACCCCTACAATGGCAGGCGCATTCTCCCTGCTCGATTTTTTTGAATATTCAAAATGGGTGATATCGTCATCCGGGCCTAAAATATTGGCCACAAACTCCTTTAACGCTCCCGGACGTTGTGGAAACCTCACAATAAAATAGTGCTTCAGTTGGGCATACAGCAAAGCTCTTTCCTTGATTTCTGCCGTACGGGTAATATCGTTATTGCTTCCGCTCACCACACAGACCACGTTTTTACCCTTGATTTCTTCCTTAAAATAGTCCAAGGCGGCAATTGTCAAAGCTCCGGCAGGCTCCACTACAATAGCATCCCTATTATAGAGGTCCAGTATAGCCTGGCATACTTTCCCTTCGGGAACAGTAATCATTTTGTGCAGGTGTTCCTTGCAAATAGGATACGTCAACGACCCAACTTTTTGGACCGCTGCTCCATCGATAAACTTATCGATGTTTTCCAGCTCTAATAATTCGCCCCGCTCAATGGATTTGAGCATAGAGGGCGCACCTTCGGGCTCCACCCCTATTATCTTTGTGTTGGGCGATAATGCTTGGAACGTACCACACAGTCCTGATGCCAGTCCGCCACCACCAACGGCCACGAAAACATAATCTATTGGCTCGCTGGATTGCTGCAGTATCTCCAAACCAACGGTTGCTTGCCCCTCAATGGTTTTTTCGTCATCAAACGGATGTACAAAAGTTTTACCTTCCTGTTCGCAGAACAATTCGGCTGCTTTTTTGGAGTCGTCAAAAGTGTCTCCTTCCAAAACTACATCCACCCATTCCCCTCCGAACATATTGGTCTGGTCTATTTTCTGTTTTGGAGTCACAACGGGCATATAAATAGTTCCTTTTACTCGTAAATGACTACAGGCAAAGGCAACACCCTGCGCGTGGTTGCCTGCACTGGCACAGACCACACCATTAACCAGTTGATTTTTGGAAAGTGAGCTTATTTTGTTGTACGCGCCACGTATTTTATAGCTACGCACCCTATGAAGATCTTCCCTTTTAAGAAGAATATTGGCCCCATGGGATTTGGAATAGCGGATACTTTGCTGCAAAGGTGTGACCTCTGCCACTTGGGCAATAGTTTTTGCTGCTTGATAAATATCCGCTATTTGCGGAAAGTATGTTTCCACAGTTTCATTCATAGGGCCAATGATTTTATATTATCCGATTGGCTTCATTGCCGTCATGGATGCACGTAATCTAGCACCTACAACTTCTACATCGTGCTCACGGATGGCTTTGTTCACGGCAATCAACCTTACGTTATCCACACCAGTGTCCTTACCTTCACCAAAATGCTTACCAATAATGTCGGTTTCTACAGTTTTCATAAAATCGGTCAAAAGCGGCTTACACGCATGGTCGAACAAATAACAACCATACTCGGCAGTATCGGAAATAACACGGTTCATTTCGAACAATTTTTTCCTTGCGATAGTGTTCGCGATAAGCGGCGTCTCATGCAATGATTCGTAGTAAGCAGACTCACCGATGATTCCGGATTCTGTCATGGTCTCGTAGGCCAATTCCACACCGGATTTTACAAAAGCTACCATCAAAACCCCATTGTCGTAGTATTCTTGCTCAGAGATTTCCATATCCCCAGCTGGAGTTTTTTCGAATGCAGTCTCTCCGGTTGCAGCTCTCCAGTCCAATAGGTTTTTATCACCATTGTCCCAGTCTTCCATCATGGTTTTGGAGAAGTGTCCGCTCATGATGTCATCCATATGTTTTTGGAACAATGGACGCATAATTACCTTTAATTCTTCCGCCAAATCAAAGGCTTTTATTTTGGCCGGGTTGGACAAACGGTCCATCATATTGGTGATACCACCCTGCTTTAAGCCTTCGGTTATGGTTTCCCATCCATACTGAATCAATTTGGAAGCATAGGCTTCATCTATCCCCTTTTCAACCATTTTGTTGAAGGAAAGGATAGATCCTGTTTGCAACAAACCACAAAGAATGGTCTGCTCCCCCATTAAATCCGACTTTACTTCTGCCACAAATGATGATTCCAGCACGCCCGCTTTATCCCCACCTGTTCCTGCAGCATAGGCCTTGGCTTGTTCCAAACCTTTTCCTTCCGGATCGTTTTCTGGGTGTACGGCAATCAAAGTTGGCACACCGAAACCTCTTTTATATTCTTCACGCACCTCGGAACCTGGGCTTTTTGGAGCCACCATGATCACGGTAAGGTCCTCTCTCACCTGCATTCCTTCTTCTACGATATTAAAACCGTGTGAATAGGACAAAGTAGCTCCTTTTTTCATTAAAGGCATTACTGTACTTACCACATTGGTGTGCTGCTTATCCGGAGTTAGGTTGATGACCAGATCCGCAGTTGGGATCAAGTCTTCATAAGTGCCGACCACAAAGTTGTTCTCTTTTGCATTCTTAAAGGATTGCCTTTCTTCTTTGATAGCTGCGGCACGCAAGGCATAGGAGATATCCAGACCGGAATCACGCATGTTCAACCCTTGGTTCAACCCCTGGGCTCCACACCCAACAATTACAATTTTTTTTCCTTTTAGTGCGGTAACACCATCAGCAAATTCGCTGGAATCCATAAATCTACATTTTCCCAACTGTGTCAGTTGTTCGCGAAGTGATAGTGTGTTAAAGTAATTTGCCATTTTTATTATTTGATTTTATGCTATTTAGTTTTCTTGAAATTCCTGTAATATTTCGCTTATCGGCATTGTCGCCTTGGTAACCGCAATTCGGCCCGAACGCACAAACTGCATAATTCCGTACGGCTCCAATGCCTCGTGCATTTCGTCTATCTCGTGCCTACGACCTGTTTTGGCCAACACGAAAAATTCACGGCTCACTGTAACGATCTGTGAATTGCTTTCCTTGATGATATTTTGAATCTGACGCTCATCAAACAACAAATGCGAAGCAATCTTAAACAAGGCAGATTCCTGATAAATGGTTTCATCATCGGTATGATAATATGCCTTGATGACCTCGATTTGCTTTTCTATCTGACCAACGATTTTTCGGGTCCACTCTTTGGTCACATAAACCACAATTGTGAATTTTGAAACACCATCAATTTCTGATTTTGAAACATTTAAACTCTCTATATTGATGTGTCGCTTTAAGAATATCCCTGATATTCTATTGAGCAATCCCACATGATTTTCGGAATACACCGAGATGGTATACCATTGTTTTTCCATAATATTCTGTACGCTTATATCCTGATGAAATTGAATATGGTTTTCTTTCATCGAGGTTAATCTTTTTTTATTTTAATCTGACATCAGAAACGGATGCTCCTGATGGAATCATAGGGAATACATTATCTTCTTTCTCCACTTTTACTTCCAAGAAATATGGGTCTTTGGAAGCCATCATTTCCTGGACAGCCTCTTTAAGGTCTTCTCTTTCGGTCACTCTTCTTGACTTGATATGGTATCCTTCCGCGATTTTCACAAAATCTGGATTGGTCATTACCGTTGAGGCATAGCGCTTGTCAAAGAAAAGTTCTTGCCATTGACGCACCATGCCCAAGTGATCATTGTTCAATACCACTATTTTTACCGGCACGTTATGTTGAAAAATCACTCCTAGCTCCTGGATGGTCATTTGATAACCTCCGTCGCCTATAATGGCAACAACTTCTCTATCCATAGCACCCATTTTGGCCCCGATTGCCGCTGGAAGCCCAAACCCCATGGTTCCAAGCCCTCCGGAAGTAATATTACTTTTGGATTGTTTGAACTTGGCATACCTGCAAGCAATCATTTGATGCTGTCCCACATCGGAAACCATTACGGCTTTGTGTTCTGATGCCACATTGATCTGCTCGATCACCTCACCCATTGTCAATCCTTCTTTTGTTGGGTAGATATCATTTTTGATCAATGTGTCATATTCAATTTGATGTTTTTTATCAAACTCGGCCTTCCAATCCTTATGCTCGTTCTCATTCAGCAATGGAAGAATATCCTTTAATGTTTCCTTGGAATCGCCCAAGACAGCAACATCGACTTTTACATTTTTGTTTATTTCGGCCGGATCAATCTCAAAATGAACAATTTTGGCCTGTTTGGCATATGTATCCAAATTACCTGTTACACGATCATCAAAACGCATCCCTATGGCAATCAATACATCACACTCATTTGTAAGCAGATTAGGGCCATAATTTCCGTGCATGCCCACCATACCAACATTTAAAGGATGATCCGTATCCATTGCGGATAAGCCAAGAATGGTCCAAGCTGCCGGAATGCCCGTTTTTTCCACAAAGGCTTTGAGTTCGGCCTCAGCCTCTCCCAGAATTACACCTTGACCAAAAACAATAAATGGTTTCTTGGCATTGTTGATCAGTTCGGCGGCCTTCTCTAAACTTCCTGCCTCAGGCTTGGGCACAGGTTTATAGCTTCGGACCTTGGTACATTTTTCGTAAACAAAATCAAGTTCATCAAACTGTGCGTTCTTGGTAATGTCCACTAAAACGGGGCCTGGTCTTCCGGATCTTGCTATATAAAATGCCTTTGCCATGATTTCTGGAATCTCCTCAACTCTGGTAATCTGATAGTTCCATTTGGTTACGGGAGTTGAAATGCCCACTATATCCGTTTCCTGAAATGCATCCGACCCCAATAAATGTCGAGGGACCTGACCAGTAATACAAACCATCGGGGTGGAATCTATCTGTGCATCGGCCAAACCTGTTACCAAGTTGGTCGCTCCGGGCCCAGATGTTGCCATTGCCACACCTACCCTACCAGTAACTCTGGCATAACCTTGTGCCGCATGTGTAGCACCTTGCTCATGACGGGATAATATGTGTGTTAAACGGTCTTGAAATTTATATAATTCATCATATACCGGCATTATGGCACCGCCCGGGTATCCATAAATCAAATCCACACCTTCTGCCAGCAAACAATGGATAATGGCTTCTGCACCACTAATCCGCATTGTCTTCTTCTTTTGACTATCTTTTTTTTGCGCTTTCAATGTTTCCATAAGCTTATCATTGGGGAGAATTACCCTTTAATTATTAGAACAAGTCGGTAACGCAGCCTTTGGAGGCCGACGAAACGGTTCTTGCGTATTTATACAAACTTCCTGATTTGATTTTCAGCTCAGGTTGCTTCCATTCTTTTCTTCGTTGTTCGAACTCTTCGTCCGAAATATTAATGTTGATGGTATTTTTTACGGCATCAATGGTAATTTCATCACCATCTTTTACCAAGGCAATTCCGCCCCCCACTTGAGCTTCTGGCGAAACGTGTCCTACCACAAATCCGTGAGAGCCACCGGAGAACCTTCCATCGGTAATCAAGGCCACATCTTTTCCAAGACCAGCTCCCATAATGGCAGAGGTAGGTTTCAGCATTTCTGGCATACCGGGCGCTCCTTTTGGCCCCTCGTAACGAATGACCACCACATCTCCCTTTTGTACTTTTCCATTATGAATACCTTCATTTACAGCGGCCTCACTATCAAAAACACGAGCTGTCCCGGTAAATTCCAGACCCTCTTTGCCTGTGATTTTGGCCACCGCTCCTTCGGATGCCAAGTTTCCGTACAAAACTCGGATATGTCCTGTTTCTTTGATAGGCTGTTCCTTCTCACGAATAATATCCTGTCCTTTGGCCAAATCTGGAGCATCCAACAGATTTTCGGCCAAGGTTTTCCCTGTAACCGTCATACAATCCCCGTGAAGCATTCCTTCTTTCAACATATATTTTAATACCGCTGGAACTCCTCCTACCTTATGCAGGTCTTCCATCAAGTATTTTCCACTAGGCTTTAAATCGGCCAGTAATGGTGTTGATTCACTGATTTTCGTAATGTCTTCCAAAGTAAAATCAACCTCAGCAGCGTGTGCGATGGCCATAAAGTGGAGTACGGCATTCGTAGAACCTCCAAGCACGGTTACCAACCTAAAGGCGTTTTCCAAAGATTTTTTGGTCACAATGTCCCTTGGTTTTATATCTTCCCTAAGTAAATGATAGAGAGCGGCACCAGATGCTTCACAATCTGCTTGTTTTTTATCGTTCACCGCTGGAATGGATGAATTAAAGGGCATGGACATCCCCATAGCCTCAATAGCCGACGCCATGGTATTTGCGGTGTACATTCCTCCACAAGCTCCGGCACCCGGACATGCTTTATGAATAACCTCTTTGTATTCTTTTTCATCTATGGCTCCTGCGACCTTTTGCCCGTACGCCTCGAATGCAGAAATAATATCAAGCTTTTTGTTATTGTGGCATCCTGGTGCAATAGTCCCGCCGTACACCAAAATAGAGGGACGGTTTAATCGCAATTGCGCCATTAATGCCCCGGGCATATTTTTATCGCAGCCTACCACTGTAACCAGACCATCATAGCTCATAGCGTGGATTACAGTTTCAATGGAATCGGCTATAATATCCCTTGATGGCAATGAGTAACGCATTCCGGGTGTTCCATTGGAAATACCATCACTCACTCCGATCGTATTAAAAATAAGCCCGACCAAATTAGAAGATTCCACTCCTTTTTTAACATCCAAGGCCAAATCGTTTAGGTGCATGTTACAAGGGTTTCCCTCGTACCCAGTGCTCGCTATTCCAATTAGGGGTTTTTGTAAATCTTCGTCTGTTAGTCCAATTGCATGCAACATGGCCTGCGCTGCTGGCAATGTCGGGTCTTGGGTTACTTTTTTACTAAACTTGTTTAATTCCATTATCAAATTTCCTTCAAATCGGGTATTCTACTGAATTTTATATTGAATTTCAAAGATAGATGTTTAAAAAGCCTTAGATTTTTAACAGTTAAAGGTGATTTAAATCCATCTGAATCTTAAAACATTCAATTTGTTGTTTTTCAGATATTTATATTAATTCAAATTCCAACATTCAATTATTTTTCTTCACAAAAAAAAGGGCCTGTACCACAATTGATACAGGCCCTTTTTATCTATAACAAGTCTGTATCACTCCATTTTTGGAATAATAATAATGACTGCGTTATTGACTAGATTATTTCTTTTCATGCCCCAATAGTACAAAAATTTCTTTTAGAAAGAAATTGTTCAAGTAAATTTTATGAGAATTACCACCCATGTCCGACCTCTCTTTGAATTATATCATAGTAAATCGTAGCATCCCCAACAAAAAATGCCCTACCTCTTTTGAAAATTTCTATTAATAAGATTAGTTGTGCCAGTAATGGGAGTATTTAAGTTAATGCAATGAATATGTTTGGGGCCGGAGTTCCTGTTCTATTTGCATTCACTTTTAAAAACTCTCATTTTAATTCTTCCACCAGTTGAATGTAATTGCCACAAGTATCATTAAAAACTGCATATTTCACTGTTCCCATTTTGGTTGGGTTCACACTGAACTCAACTCCGAGCTTTGTCAATCGCTCATATTCGGCAGATACATCTTGAACATCAAACTGTGTCCATGGAATCCCCGCCTCCTTTAATGCGTCTTGGTACACTCTGGTCGGTTCAAAATGATTGGGAGCTGGCTCCAATAATAGTTCAGGGCCATCTTGCCAATCCTTGGAAACCAAGGTCAACCATCTATAACCTCCACCCAGAGGCTCATCTTTCTTTTTAAGAAAGCCCAATTTTCCAGTATAAAACTGTAAGGCCTTTTCTTGGTCTCGGACGGGTACACTGATTAGGGTTACTTTCATCTGCTTGATTTTATTAAATGTCAAATTACATCAAGAAAGCTTAAACCTCAACTCATCCCCATATTTCTTTTGTGCCAAAATGGAAATGGATTCTTCCGAAAGTTGAAGGATGCGAGGATAACCGCCCGTGGTCTGGCCATCTTTCATTAAAATGATCATACGGCCTGCGGGAGTCAATTGAACAGTACCCGGTATAGTCCCCGAGGTCAACATGGAGTGCGAATGCCCGGTAATCAATTCGGAAAGCTGGTAAGCCATTCGGTTGTTTTCCTTGGAAACGGAATAGGATTTCGCGAAGATTTCTGTGAGCTGCCCATCGGACAATAAAGAAAATTCAGGGCCTTTATACACTTGTAAAATACCTAAATCAAAATGCTCCTCAATCTTTACCTCCGAAATTTTTGGCTCATAGGATTTCGTCTCTATATAAGGTATTTCATCACCATCTTTAAGTCGGGGCAAGTAGGTAACGGGATAAAACTGCGAACGGCTATTCAGCACTTTTTCCGTACCCAACCCTCCTTTGATGGCCAAATATCCCCTAAATCCTTTTTCGAGGCGCCCGTACGACACTATATCTCCTTCCATTACCTTGACCACCGTATAATTTTCAATAGGCTCATTATTAAGGGTCGCTACAATTTGCGCACCGGATAAACAGATATAAGTGTCGGAATTAAATTGGAGCGTAGGACCTGTCATGGTAATTTCCAAAACAGCATCGTTTTCATCATTTTCGAGTAATAGGTTGGCCTTTTTCACCGATTCTTGATCCATGGCACCAGCTATCGGCACCCCAATATCCCGATAACCGAACCTACCAAGATCTTGGATGCTTGTATATAGCCCTGCCTTTAACACTTTAAGCATTCAGAACAACTTTTTCGGGTTTATAGATACCTACTTCCCCTTCAATTTTATGAAGTTTATATTCAGCCTTGGAAATACTCGTAAATCGAATCTTGTCACCTACCTTAACAAAACATGGGCTCGCATTGCCAGGGTCGAACAAGTTCACCGGGCAGTTCCCGATAATGTTCCAACCACCGGGCGACTCTTGTGGGTAAATCCCTGTTTGCTTACTGGCCAATCCCACAGAACCTTTTTTCACTTTTAGTCGTGGTTCCGCCCTTCGGGGAACCTCTAAAGATGTTGGAAGCCCACCCAAGTACATAAATCCAGGTAAAAAGCCAATACCATAAACTACATACTCGTGCGAGGTATGCTGCCCAATCAAATCTTGGATGGACATATTTAAAGTTTTGGCAACCTCTACAATGTCCGAACCAAACTCAAGATCGTAGCACACCGGGAGCGTCCATAAATGTTGAATCCGTTGGGTCTTGATCTTTGTTTGATTTTTATGACATTCCTGAATTATGGCTTTGGTTTCCTCAAAATCAATAAAACCTCCATTATACACCATGGTCAAAGAATTATAGGCAACGGACATCTCCCAGCCAGAAATACGCTTTTCCTTAAAAGCATCCATAAAATCCAAGATATCGGCCAGTATAGATTCACTGACCTCTGAGGGCCATTCTACTAAAATAGCTCGTTCTCCAAAGGGTTTAATACTGATGGGGTAACTTTTCATTATTGTATGTGCACCTGGTTTTGGTGCAATTCTTTTGAAAGATACATCAATATTTTCAAGGCAGAAACCGTATCGCCATGAACACAGAGCGTTTTGGCCTGAATCTTATGTATTTCCTCTTCCACAGTCAAAACCTCTTGTTTTTTAATGATGGGTAAAATATGTTTCAGTACCGCTTTGGGTTGCTCGATCAGGGCATTTTCATCTTTTCTGGAAACCAAGGACAGGTCGCGATTATAATTTCTATCAGCGAAGGCTTCAAACCAAATGGCAAAGCCGCGCTTTTTGGCCATTGCCGCGATAACAGAGTTAAAAGGAACATATAAAACCATAATTGTTTTATAATCTTCGATGGCGTCCAAAAACACATTTGCCAAATTCTCATCTTTTGCGGTTTGATTATAAAGGGCCCCATGGGCTTTTATGTGATGCAATGGAACGCCCTGCCGTTGTAATACCTCATCAAAATCTGCCAATTGTTTTTTAATACTATGTATTAACTCTTGGTTTGAAATATGTATCACTTCCCTCCCAAAATTTGCTTTGTCGGGGTATGATGGATGCGAACCCACCTTAACATTATACTTCTTGGCCAAACACACTACGCTTTCCATGGTTTCCCTATTTCCGGCATGGCCGCCGCAGGCAATATTGCAGGAACTTATGTATGGAAAAATATCAGCCTCATTGCCAACACCTTCACCAACATCGCAATTGATATCTATCTCAAATCGATTCATTAAAATAATCCGATTACCTTAAAAATACTTTTCGTTCCAAGGAATATAGCAAATACAACAATCGCAGCCCCAAAAATATTCTGAAGCAGTGTATTCTTGTTTTCGCCCATTATCGATTTTTTATTAACGATCCACAACAGCAACAAGGCCATCACGGGCAACAAAATACCATTGGCAATCTGCGCAAACTGAATTACTTCAATGGGTTTTATATCGAACGAAAGAAAAACTACCCCGCACAACACTATGATGCCCCAGACCATTTTAAATTTTTTGTTCTGCATGCCACCTTCCCAACCAAAGCAACTACTAGCCACGTAGGCTGCGGCCAAGGGCGCTGTAATGGCAGATGTTATTCCTGCCGCCAATAGCCCAATGGCCATAAACAGAAAAGCCATTTTACCAAACAATGGTTCAAGTGCCATTGCCATATCCAATGCACTGTTTATTTCGGAAATGGGTGCTGCCGAAGCCGTGATCAAGATAGCCATGGAAACCAACCCTCCCAACCCAATGGAAACCACGGTATCCCAATTCATAGCTTTTAAATCTGCCTTACTTTTCCATTTTTCCTTTACCAAAGATGCATGTAAAAAGAGATTATAGGGAACTACCGTGGTACCCACTAAGGCAATTACGGTCAATAATCCATCTTCTGGCAATCGGGGCATAAACATACCTTTAACTATCCCAAGTACAGATGGTTGTGTGATAATGGCACAAACTACAAAGCTTACACCCATAACCCCCACCAAACCCACAAATATCTTTTCCAATATTTTATAGTTACTAAACCACAACAACATAAAAATGATGCCCCCAACAATTGCAGGCAAAAAAGGTTTTAGTTGCGATTGGGACAACAGTTGTTCTAGACCAAGAGTGGCCCCGCCAATATTTCCTGCTTCGTAAGCGGCATTTCCTATTAAAATGGCTCCTAAAACAACGGCTATAACTGTATTTCTGATCCAAGGCGTTTTTAATTCGGTCCTGACCGCATCTACCAATCCATTTTGGGCAACAAGACCTATTCTCCCTGCCATGCCTTGTAAAACTATGGTTGCAACAATGGAAACGGCCAAGGCCCAAATCAGGGCATAGCCAAAACGAGCTCCCGCCAAGGTGCACATGGTAATGGTTCCAGGTCCTACAAAGGCAGCGGCGACCAAGACTCCTGGTCCTATTTTTTTAAACATGGGTTCTTTTGTTTTGGAGCATTCAATTTAAAAGGATAACTGGACAAATCATGCATTTCATCCAAAAAAATGTATTTCGTTTAAAAGTGGGATGCCATACATCGATTTTTTATACTATTTCAATAATCCTAAAGTTATAATAGTCCCAAATCATACTTAGACTTAAACCTGACAAAAACTTATGACATGTAAGGATTGCGATAAAAGCATTGACCCCCAACAGTATATTGCTTCGAAAGAATCTTTAGGCGTTGAGCTTTGTGAACGACATTCACGACTCATTAAAAAAGTAATACTGGACAACGACACCCCTCTTGAGGCGATTCACCTCTTCTATGCATTAAAAGAGGCTGGAGTACACCCCATGTTGGAATGGTGGGACGGCAAAAGATCGGTGGATATTGCTATTTCTCGAGTTAAGCTCAACATAGAGATAGACAAAAACTACAACATGATTACCCACGAACAGGCGATAAGTGATCTTGAAGATGCCATGCATTCCTTTAAAAATGGTTTCACTACAATTAGGATCCCGCATTTGGCCATAAAATATTATCTGGATGAAACGGTGGAAAACATTCTTGGAATCATATCAGGGCTTAAAGCCAATATTAAGGCTATCTAGCATATAGTAAAAAGACCCTTGTGCAGAATTCCATTCTGTAGATGGAGTATTTTTCCATGACAGATTTATGATCTCCGCACCATAAGATTTGATATAATTCTATAGATACTTACCCTAACCATCCCTCTCGATCTAGACTCCGGTATTGGATTGCTTCCGAGATATGGTTTTCCCTTACTTGTTCCGATTGCTCCAAATCTGCAATAGTACGGGATACTTTTAAAATACGATCATAGGCCCTAGCGGATAGATTTAGGCGCTGCATAGCATCTTTTAATAGGTTTTTGGAAGAGGGGCTCAACTTACAATACTCTCGGATATGTTTGGTTCCCATCTGGGCATTGTAGTGGGTACCGTCAACCTTTAGAAACCTTTTGGTTTGGATTTCTCGAGCTGCTTCTACTCTTTTTCGTATTACCACACTGCTTTCCCCTTTACGCTCGTCCGATAATTTATCAAAAGGAACAGGTGTCACCTCAATATGTATATCGATTCTATCCAACAATGGCCCCGATATTTTTCCTAGGTACCGTTGCATTTCCGCAGGAGACGAAGTAACAGGGGCGTCCGGGTCGTTAAAGTATCCTCCCGGGCTTGGATTCATACTAGCTACCAGCATAAAACTACTGGGATACGTTACTGTAAATTGTGCCCGGGCAATGGTCACCTCGCGATCTTCCATAGGTTGACGCATTACTTCGAGCACCCTTCGTTCAAATTCGGGCAGCTCATCCAAAAAAAGCACTCCATTGTGCGATAATGATATTTCTCCCGGCTGCGGGTAACTTCCTCCCCCGACCAGTGCGGCAGAGCTTATGGTATGGTGCGGATTCCTAAAGGGACGCCGACTCATTAATCCTTTGTTCTTTACCTTGCCCACAACGCTATGTATTTTGGTGGTCTCCAAGGCTTCGTGAAGGGTCATGGGAGGTAAAATGGAGGGCAGCCGTTTGGCCAGCATAGTTTTGCCCGCTCCTGGCGGACCTATCAAAATTATATTGTGTCCACCGGCCGCTGCTATTTCCATACAACGTTTAATGCTCTCTTGCCCTTTTACATCGGCAAAATCGAATTCCGGAAAATGAAGATGCTCATAAAACTCTTGTCGTGTATCAACATGGGTTTCCTCCAAAGGGACATCGGCATCAAAAAAGTCTATCACTTGTTTAATATTATCAACACCATAGACCTTGAGGCCATCTACTATTGCTGCTTCACTTGCATTTTCCGAAGGAAGGATAAATCCATCAAAACCTTCTTTTCGCGCCTTTATGGCAATGGGCAGAGCTCCTTTTATGGGTTGCAAGCTTCCATCCAGTGAAAGTTCTCCCATAATTAAATAGTTGCCTATATTATCCGACTTTATCTGATCGGATGCTGCCAAGATTCCCAAAGCCAAAGTAAGGTCGTATGCCGAACCCTCTTTTCTTAAGTCGGCCGGCGCCATGTTGATGGTGATTTTTTTACCTGGAATTTTGTAACCGTTGTTTTGCAGAGCTGCAGCAATTCGGTAGTTACTTTCTTTAATGGCATTGTCCGGTAATCCTACCAAGTGGTATCCGATACCTTTATCGATATTGACCTCTACCACAATGGTTGTTGCCTCGATACCAAATACGGCACTTCCATAAACCTTTATGAGCATATTGAATTCTAGTTGAAATGATTGAAAAAATAGTCAATCCTATTTCAAAAAGAATCGTTTTTTGATGAATGCCCCGTTTTGAATTGATGGATGCCCCTTCTCGATCAATGGAAGATCAATATGGACTCGGCAGTTTCCTCGATCTCCTGTTTATTCATCATCATTTTACGGAATTCACCTTTTACATACATTTCTGCTTGATCTTTGTAATGTTTGCTCAATGGATTTCCGGATTGTCCCGTCGGTAAAATACTGATACTGTTTTCGATATCGGAAAAGTCGATAATCCTTCTTGTAGATGGCCCTGAGTTTACTTTGTAAAAACCAGAATCATCATAAGGAAAAGCAAGGTTGTTAATCACTTCCCTTGTCCCCACTATGGGAAAAGGACCTACATTAAAATACTTACGAAGCCATTCCACTTGTCCAAACGGATGATGGTGTTCCAAGGTATGTACCTTTCCCCATGTCCACTGGCTTGGGTCATCTCCAAAATCTTTCACTAGGGATTCCCATGTTTGTGCAAAGGACATCATCACTATATCTTCCCTAGTTTCTACAACATCGGGAGTGTTTATGTTATCCCACCATGCACCATCTTTCATCATGGCCCCCCATGCAATTTGCCTTTTGAATAAATGAGTGGATAAAAATTGCTTGAACATCTCTGGACCAATCTCATCTTCCATCGTATTTTTTACCATATAGTATAAAGTCCTATGGTAAATAACCGCACTGGTCGAGTTTAGGGTATATTCCCCTTTCCAATTTTTTAACGAGTCCAAAAGAATTAGTTGTTCACTGGATAAATGGGAAACATCGAAAAGTTTGATCAACTCGTTCACCACTTCGGTGTTTACCGGAGATGTAACATCCAATATCATTTCTGACATGGACTCTTTGTCCCAATCGTTCTTTGAATCCAACAACTGAACTATACGTTTTGCCCTGTTTTCGGGCAAATAATATCCTGGATACAACATTCCCGAGATAGAATCTGGTTGGTTATTTGCTGAATACACATAGTTCCACGGCGGGTTCTCTGCCATAGGGTTCTCCGAAAAGTCCAAATAGCGCAATGGCTCATTTTTGCCCGATGCCCCGTCCAGAATAAATTTTGTGGACAAACTATCCGGCATTTGGTAAAGCTGTGCACTTGCCCACCAAGCAACATTTCCTTTAGCGTCGCCATACATAATATTAAGTCCGGGAGCATGGATGTCGGGGAGGGCACTTTTAAAATCCCCCATATTCTTTGCATGACTAATTCCATACAAGGCATGTATTACTTTGTTTTCCGGTTTGGTGTAAATCCAGGACATAGCCACCGGACGTTCTCCCGAAATCTGATCTGCAATATTGTTTAGAATTGGGCCATGATGTGTTTTTCGATACGTAAACGTCACATCTTCGCCATCTTTTACTTTGATGGTTTTATTCACAACCTCATAGTCCCTCCAACCATCAATTGTTTTGTATTGTGTACTATCGGATGGGTTGGTTTCTTCGTAGTAAAAATCGATATCATCATTTTCGAACATCGTCATCCCGTAGGCCAAATTTCTATCGTGTCCTAGCAAAGGAAACGGAATTCCTGCCATATGATATCCATATTTCTCGTAGGTCGGAGTGCTAATATGTGCTTCGTACCAAACGGAAGGTTGCGCAAACCCGATATGGGGGTCGTTGGCAAATAACACTTTCCCATTTTTGGTTTTATCCGGTGCTATTACCCAACTATTACTCCCTTCCAGCATTGGTATGGGAAGTTTTTCCAATGCTGCTGTTACGCTTGCAGTTATATTGGTCCCGAGTGTGTCGGTTGCATCCCCTCTATAATTTTTTATCCAAACAGTGGAGGTATCCGAGGTGATTGCGAGATCCTTCATAATATCGTCGCCCAATTTGTTTCGCATACTGGTAAGCAACGGGTCCGTTTTGTGGGCCATGGCAAAGCTAAAGGCCATATAACCAACGGCATTATATACATCGTTGATGGTAAAAGGCTCTTTTTCCAAACCTGTCAAATAAAATTCGACAGGTGTTGGCCCATTTTTTATAAACTCGTTAACGCCGTCCAAATAAGCTTGCGACAGTACAATGGCCTCACTATTTTTATCCAGCTCACTAACCGTTTTTTGGGTATGGTCATCTATACCTAAGGATAAGAAAAACTTGTCCGTTTTAACCATATCCTCTCCAAAAACCTCTGCAAGCCTCCCTTTGGCAACTCTTCGTAGCAATTCCATTTGCCACAATCTGTCCTGCGCGTGCACATACCCCAATGCCCTGAGAGCGTCTTTCTCGTTTTCAGCATAAATATGTGGAATTCCGTATGGGTCGAAATAGGTAGTTACCTCGTTGGATATGCCGACCAATGGTTTTTTACCCCCGTAGTCGGGCTTAAGGCTGTTTAAAAATATGGCAAATCCGATGATTACGAGAAGAAGCAGTCCTAGAAGTACGAAAAGTACCTTTTTGAGTTTTTTCACGAAGATGGGTTAAGTCAATTAGTCCATCCTAAGTTATAACTATTTTCTTAATCCCTTGAAAAAAAATAGTGAATATCAACTATTTGCCCATAGAAAGGTGATACTTTTCCAGTCCTGATTTTAACCATTCCTCGTATCTTTCCACATCCACATATTGCACCGCTTGGTTTAAAATTTCCATGTTTGGCGACAATAATACATAGTATGGTTGCGAGGCTGCGTTAAAATTAATGGTTTGAAAGGTACCCCATTTTTGACCAACGGTCTCAATGGCTTTTATTCTTCCCGAATCGAATTTAAAGTCGAACTGTTCCGCTTCCGGAAGCTCTTTTCTATCGTCCACATATAGGGAAATCAAGACATAGTCTTCCTTTAAAATAGGATAGATGCTCGGGTCGCTCCAGACATTCTCTTCCATCTTTCTACAGTTGACACAGGCCCAACCCGTAAAATCGAGCAAAATAGGTTTGTTCACTTCTTTTGCATAGGCCACGCCCTCATCAAAATCCTTAAAACAATCCAAGCCCAGTGGGCAATCACTTTCTGTTTCTGCAACACTGTAAAAACTCGGCGGAGGGAAACCGCTCAACAATTGCAATTGGTTGATGTTCAATAGTCCGAGTATCAAATAAACCGTAAAAATCAAACTTGCTATTCCGGTTAATTTCCTTGCAGGCGAGAGATTCTTTTTTGGTCCATCATGAGGGAATCTAATCACACCGAATAAATACAGGGTCATTAGTACAAAAAGAACCACCCAGATCCCTACGAATATCTCTCTTTTAAAAATACCCCAATTGCCCACTAAATCTGCATTTGACAAAAATTTGAACGCCAGGGCCAGTTCCAAAAAGCCAAGCACCACTTTTACCGTGGTCATCCAACCGCCGGATTTGGGCAAGGAGTTCAACCAGGCCGGGAACATGGCGAACAAAGCAAACGGTAGTGCCAAAGCCAAACCAAATCCTACCATCCCCATGGTTAAATTGGTGGCGACATTGCCCTCTGCCAATGTTGTACTTCCTAAAAGTCCTCCTAAAATGGGGCCCGTACAAGAGAACGATACAATAGCCAATGTCAATGCCATAAAAAAGATACCCAGTCCCCCTCCTACTTTGGATGAGGCTGAATCCATTTTATTGGCCCATGAACTTGGCAATGTCAATTCGTAATAACCAAAAAATGAAAAAGCAAAGAAGACAAAAATGATAAAGAAGAACACATTGAGCCAAATATTGGTGGCAATGGTGTTCAATATTTGGGAGTCCACCGAATTGAACAGATGAAAGGGCAAACTCAACAAAAAATAGATCAGTACAATAAAGAATCCATACAATATGGCATTGCCCACTCCTTTGGATTTATTCTGCGATTGTTTGGTGAAAAAAGAAACCGTTAATGGAATCATTGGAAAAACGCATGGGGTGAGCAGTGCGATAAGACCTCCCAAAAAACCGAGTCCAAAAATTACCCAAAGACTGGATTTGCCTTCAGAGTCCGTAACTCCATTTTGGTTAAGCAATTGCTTGTTCTTAAAATCAACTTTAAGGGATTCTCCAAGAGCCGCACTTCGGTCGTCCAATGCAGCTTCCTCGGACACAAACCCACTTCCATCCAGAGATATTTGAAAATATTCATCTACAGGGAAACAAACTTCCTTACATATTTGATAAAACAGGTTTACCGATATTTGATTGACCGCGGGGTCGAGCAGTTTTATTTTTTGGGTAAAAATGGCATCCTTTTTAAAAAAGGTTTCCTCCACTTCGAAAATATCGCTATACTCTTTTATGGTTTCGCTCTCTTGGGTCTCTCCAATAAGCTCGTAATCCTCTCCAGCCTTCTCAAAAGTAAATTCACTGGGCAGTGAACCTCCTTCGGCAGTGTATTGCGAATATACATGCCACCCATCCATAATCTTCCCCTTGAACACCAATTCGTATTCGGTGTCGGAAATTTTATGTACTTCGTGGCTCCAAACCGCAGGATTTTCATCGGTTTGGGCAAAAATGCTTGAATTAATGAAGAATAATCCTAGGAAGAGTACTGCTAATCTCATGTAATTTGGGTAACCTTTAGTATTTGTCGGGTTGAATCATCAACCTTGAATCGTTCGTCGGCCCGTTTGCCCACAACCCAAACAATTTCGTTGTCCGAGCAGAGTAGCCATTGTTTTTCTTTGGAAACAACATCCATTTTTTCATCTTTGAAAAATTTGGACACCTTTTTCTTTCCTTTCATGCCGAATGGATAAAAATAGTCGCCATTTATCCAATTCCTTAACACTAACGGAAAGTTTAACTTTTCCTTATCCAAAAATACGACATTTTTATCCCTTTTATCCATGGATCGGACATCTTCCAACAGTAATTTAACAGGCTGTTCTATTCGATTATCTTTTGCATGAACATAAAATGTTTGGCCCGTATTGCTTTCCAGTTTTGATAGGATGAGATAATCCCTATCCTTCAGTAACCGATGTGTCGGGGAAAACACCTGCTTTCCGCTCGTTGTGGTCAGTAATCCTTTTACATCTTCCCACTCCGTAAACCCAAATTCATTAAACAGACCATACAGATAGGCTTCCAAAGGCTTGAGTTGCTGTAAATCTTCTATTTTTATTTTGATATCACCGTTCGATGACTGCAACAATGCTGCCTTTAACTCATTTATGGAATTGTGAAGAATACTGTTTGATTGACTTAAATTCTTTTGGGTATTTAAGAAGTTCTGTAAAAAAGTAGGGTGCAACTCCTTTAATACAGGAACAATTTGATGCCGGATTTTATTCCGAAGATATTTTGTACTGGCATTGCTGCTATCCTCACGCCAGTCAACATTTTCCGATTTAGCATATTCCAAAAGCTCTTTTTGGGAAAAAAGCAGCAAAGGACGAACTACCTTTCCATTTATTTCAGGAATTCCAGATAGCCCATCGATTCCTGTTCCACGGGACAAATTGATCAAAAAGGTTTCAAGACTGTCATCTGCATGATGTGCCGTAAGTACGTATCCGCTGCCCGTGCTGTTCAGTAACTCGACAAACCATTTGTACCGTAGGTCCCGAGCTGCCATTTGAATGGAAACACCTTGGTTCCTGGCATATTCTTCTGTTTCAAAATGCTTTGCATGCACCTCAACCCCCCATTGCCTTCCCAGTTTACGAACAAAATCTTCATCACCGTTACTCTCTGCTCCCCTGAGCTTAAAATTACAATGGGCCAATACAATATCCAATCCCGTCGCAAGGCAGAGATGTGCAAGCACCACACTGTCCAATCCGCCACTACAAGCCAACAATAGCCTTTCTTCCTTTAAAAAAGGTAGATTTTTGGCAATATGTTCCTTGAACTTTAAAAACATAGCGCGAATTTACGAATAAACCTTAGCCTTCTTCCAAAACAGTCCGCATTGCTTTGGCCTTGAGAAGACATTCCTGATATTCCATCTCTGGATTCGATTTTGCGGTTATGGCACCTCCTACAGAATAGGAAATATATTTTTTGCTGGCGTTGTACAAAATACTTCGGATCACCACATTAAAATCAAAATTACCTTGAGGATCAAAATATCCGACCGTTCCACTATACAGCCCTCGTTTGGTCTCTTCCAATTCCTCGATAATTTTCATGGCGGAAATCTTAGGAGCCCCTGTCATACTACCCATTGGAAAGGTTTCTTTTATAATTTCAACTGGATTTTTGTTTGCTTCAACTTTTGAAATTATTGTTGAGATCAATTGGTGTACTTGCTTAAAAGAGTATGCCTTGCATAATTCATCAACCTTAACAGAGCCCTTTATCGCACTCTTAGAAAGATCATTACGGACCAAATCGGTAATCATAATATTTTCCGCCCGTTCTTTGTTGTTCCGAGACAATTCAGTCTTTATTTTTTCATCCTCACCGGCATCTTTCCCTCTTGGAGCAGTTCCCTTGATCGGTTGAGAGATTACCTTTTGACCTATCTTTTTTATGTAACGTTCTGGCGAGGCACACATTAAATAGTGGTCTTGCATTTTTATATACGCTGCGAACGGAGGTTCGGAAATGCCATTTAGCTTTATATAGGTTTCCAACGGATCTATAATAACGTCTTCAGCGTAGAATTCCTGACAAAAGTTGGCCTCATAAATGTCCCCGCGATGGATATGCTCCAAAAAACGATTGGCTTTTTCAAAATAGGCGTCCTTGTGGATTCGCATTTTTATTTTGATGGGTTCAGAATCACTTTTCGTTAGATTTAAAGAACCATATTCACAAATTTTGGCCAGATCCTCTTCGATTTCGTGAGCAAAATCGTTCAAATAGTTGAACCTAAACTGCCCATCTACCAGGGTGATTATCTTTTTGGGACAAAAAAAACGAAGTACCGGGAACCCAAGTCCATCAAAATTGTTTGATGTTAAATCTTCAAGCTCATTTTTAAAATCATACGAAAAGTAGCCGAACAACCAATCCCCTTTCCGGTTCATAAAGGACTTAATTTCAGACTCGTTTTCAACCCATTCCTCTGCGCCAACGGCCAAACAGGCCTCAAAACTGGAATATGGGTCTCGGTGTTGATTACTGTCCAACCAAACTGACTCCTTGTATGCCCTGGACCACTGCAACAGCGCCTCTTTACTTTGTAACAGGGATTTTATCCTAAAAGAACGGTTCGTCCGCAATACCTGATTATTTTAACGAGTCTAAAAATGTATCGAGTGCTGCTTGGTGTTCGTCCTTTAGAGTCGTTTCAACAATAGCACCATCAAAATTATCATAAAATGAAGGCAAAGAAAATCTAGCTGTTATCTCTGCGCCAAATCGTGGCAGCATGTTTTCAATAACCTCAAAGGCGCCTTTCGCTCCTCTTTTACCTCCAGATGTTGACATCAAGAATATCTTTGTTCCTTCTAAAAATTTCCGGTCCGATCGAGATAACCAATCGAGCACATTCTTAAAATAGGCAGATGGGTTTCCATTGTGTTCGTTAACTGATAAAATGAGCCCTTCGGAGTTCTGAATCCAGGTTTTTAGTTCTTGTACCGCATCAGGAAATCCGTTTTCCCTTTCGTGATCCTCACTGTACATTGGAAATGGGTGTTCCGCCATGTTCAATACCTGAACAGGATACCCCTTCATCAATGACACAGTATATTTTACCAACTTAAAATTGATGGAGGTCGAAGAATTACTTCCGGCCAATGCCAAAATTTTAGCCATAGTGCAAAATCGTTGATTGTTTTGCTAAAATACCCTAATCGAAGCAGAGATGCGACTATTTTGCATATTTTTGACGCGCAGAACATCCAAACATACTGCAAAACAAGTATATAGGTTGAACCAAAGTAAAATGACAGCTAAAAGCAATAGGTTATTTTTTATTGATGCCATGCGAGCTTGGGCCATTTTAATGATGCTCCAAGGTCACTTTATCGATGGTTTGCTAGACCCTGTTTTTAGGGATCCCGGTAATCCTATTTACAATTTTTGGCTTTACTTTAGAGGGATTACCGCTCCTGTATTTTTTACCGTATCTGGGTTCATCTTTACTTATTTATTGATCAGAGTTCCGCAATCAGGATTTAAAAACCCTAGGGTTTCCAAGGGTATTCGCCGTGGACTACAACTTTTGGCCATTGGTTATTTACTGCGGTTGAATATAGGTGGACTGTTAAAAGGGCATGTTTACAATGGATTCTACTTAGTGGATGTACTCCACTGCATTGGGTTATCCATATTGGGGTTGATAGGGGTTTATGTACTCACTTCCAAAAGAAAGAAATATATGTTCCCTTTGGTCTTAGTGAGCATCACCTTGGTGCTTTTTCTGTTCGAAAGGGTTTATAAAGATTGGTCTTTTGCATTTTTACCCAATTTTATCGCCAACTATTTTACAAAGACCAATGGTTCGGTATTCACTATAATACCTTGGTTTGGCTATGCCACCATGGGAGCATTTATCTCGGTACTGTTTATCCGTTTTAAAGATTTTAAGTATTTGTACCCAACAGCTATTTCCCTTGCGCTGGGAGCAGGTTATTTACTAATTTATCAGTCTTCGGCAGCTTTTGCGGTATTGTATGATTGGACCGGGTTTGAATTCTTGAAATTGATTTTGTCCAACAACTATTTATTTATTCGATTAGGGAATGTTTTTGTGGTTTTTGCCGTGTTTATGATTCTTAGACAGTTAATGACCAACAAAACGGTTTTAAAAATTGGAGCAAGCACCTTATCTATCTACGTAATCCATTTCATTATACTGTATGGAAGTTTTACCGGGTTGGGGCTCTACCGATTTTTTAATCGTTCGCTATCTCCCGAAATAATTATACCGGGAGCTATTGCTTTTATGATCATCTGTACTTATTTGGCGTTACAATACAACAAATACGAAATACAGATCAAATCACAGATTGCGTGGGGCGTTTCGTTTGCCAAAATCCAGGCACTGGAATTGAGAGAGGCTTCCATACCTATTCTCCGTGAACTTTACATACGGTTTAGGCTTTTTTTGCGACGACTTCTGCGAACAGTTAGAAGCTAAAAAAAGCATCCAATCCTAAGATTGAATGCTCTTTCTGTAATCTTCTATATTTATTTGTGTAAGCTCTGGTTTTTTTCAGGGCCCTACGCTAAAGGAACATCATTCTTAGACTTGTGTACTCGAAATTCTTCCTAAAGGAAAAACCCGAATCCACATACCTCCTGTAGTCCACAAATTATTTAGACATGTAATGCCCTATCATCGGTCGCGGCCAATGCCGCCTCTTTAACTGCCTCGGCAAAAGTTGGATGTGCATGGCTCATTCGGGAAATATCTTCCGCAGACGCCCTAAACTCCATAGCGGTAACACCTTCTGCGATCAAATCGGCACAACGTGCCCCGATCATGTGAACGCCCAATACTTCATCTGTTTTTTTATCGGCAAGGATTTTTACAAAGCCATCAATATCCATGCTGGCTCTTGCTCTTCCCAATGCACGCATGGGGAATTGCCCTATTTTGTACTCCACCCCTTCTTCCTTGAGTTGTTCCTCGGTTTTGCCCACAGCAGCAACTTCTGGCCAGGTGTAAACTACACCAGGAATCAAGTTATAATCAATATGTGGTTTTTGGCCTGCCAATAATTCAGCGACCATAGTGCCTTCTTCTTCTGCCTTGTGCGCCAACATAGCTCCTTTTACCACATCACCAATAGCATAAATATTTGAAACATTGGTTTGCAGATGTCCGTTCACCTCTACTCTTCCCCTCTCATCCAATTTTACTCCGGCAGCTTCGGCATTTAATCCATCCGTATAAGGTTTACGGCCAACACTTACCAAGCAGTAGTCGCCAGTAATGGTAACTTCGTTGCCTTTTTTGTCGTCGGCTTTCACAATCACTTCATCACCTTTGCGCTCCACGGACTTTACTTTATGGGAAAGGTTGAACTTTACCTTTTGCTTTTTCATTACTTTGGTAAGTTCTTTGGAAAGTGCCCCGTCCATTCCAGGAATGATTCGGTCCATATACTCCACCACGGTCACATCCGCCCCCAATCTTTTGTAAACCTGACCTAGTTCCAATCCTATAACTCCACCACCGATTACGATCATGTGCTTGGGAACCTCTTTCAGTTTTAAGGCTTCGGTAGAGGTAATCACTCGCTCCTTATCAATTTCGATAAATGGCAAGGACGATGGTTTGGAACCAGTGGCTATGATTATGTTTTTGGCCTCAATGGTCTCCTCGCCATCCTCTTTTGCAATATGAACATGGGTGGCATCTTTAAAGCTCCCTACACCATGGTAAACATCGATTTTGTTTTTGTCCATCAAAAACTCGATACCCTTTGTAGTCTGGTCCACAACGCCTTGTTTTCTGGCAATCATTTGCTGTAGGTTTACCTTTATTTCGCCCGGTATCTCGATACCGTGTTCCTCAAAGTGCTTTACAGCGTCTTCGTAATGATGGGAAGAATCCAATAGTGCCTTGGAAGGAATACAACCTACATTTAAACAGGTTCCCCCAAGCGTGGCATATTTCTCTATTATTGCTGTTTTCATTCCCAATTGGGCGCATCGAATGGCCGCCACATAGCCTCCTGGTCCAGAGCCGATGATAGCTACATCATATTGATTCATATTGTATTATTTGTAAGAATAATTGCTTAAAAAATGTTTCTCTAAAAACAAGGGTAAAAATACAAATGTTTTTCGGGACAGTACCAATCAATTCTTTGGGAAAAAGATAGTTGAGCGGTCCGATTGCCGGTAATTGTAAATTAAATATGCACCGAGGGACTATTTTTTACCTCATTGATCACAAAAGAACTTTGGGTGTTGCCAATGTTGGCAATGGCCGTAAGCTTAGTGAGCATAAACTCTCGGTAACTTTTCATGTCCGCCACATAAATTTTTAAGATGTAATCGTAGTCACCACCAACATGGAAGCATTCGGACACCTCCTTCAATTGTAAAATTTCCTGTTCAAACTTTAGTACATTTTCTTTGGTATGATGGATCAATCGTATTTGACAGAGCACCATAAAATCCCTACCGACTTTGTGCTTGTTCACCAATGCAGTGTATTGAGTAACCACACCATTGCGTTCCAATCGACGAATTCGCTCATACACCGCCGTTTTGGACAAATGCAGAGCATCCGCGTATTGTTTTGTGGTTTTTTTACTGTCATTTTGAAGCAATCTGATCAATTCAACATCCAATTTATCCAATTTCATCACGTCAATTTTTCTAACATACTTGGCTAAATTGTATCTTTTAAGAACAATTTCCTAATATTTTCTATTTTAAAGAACATTTTTCTTGATTTATCCTTAAGGATTGACAATATTCCTGTGATATCTTATTTTTATCAAAAAACAACTCATTATGGACTATAAAGCTTCAGAACACATACAAGACCTTCAATATTTTGGTGAATTTGGAGGTGTAAACCCCTCTATATCAGATTCATCAACCTACACCTTCCTATCTGCAAAAACCATGTTCGACACCTTCGAAGGTAATACCGAAGGCTGCTATTTGTACAGCCGCCACTCCTCCCCTTCCAATTTATATTTGGGTGAGGCCATGGCACAATTGGAAGGTACCGAATCCGCCAATGTTTATGCAAGTGGTATGGGAGCGATAACTGCGGTAATCCTTCAATTATGCGATTCTGGCGACCACATTGTTTGCAGTAGAACCATTTATGGGGGTACCTACGCATTTTTGAAAAATTTCGTAAAAAAGTTCAATATCTCTGTATCCTTTATTGATATCACCGATTTAAATACGGTTGAAAATTCTATTACACCAAAAACCAAAATGATCTATTGCGAAGCAATAAGCAATCCACTTTTGGAAATAGCGGACATCCCTTCTCTCTCCAAAATCGCAAAGAAAAACAGTATGCCACTCGTAGTGGACAACACCTTTTCCCCGTTAACTATTAGTGCAGCACAATTAGGAGCTGATATTGTAGTACACAGCCTCACTAAATTTATAAACGGAAGTAGTGATTGTGTTGCAGGTGCCGTTTGTGCTTCTACCGATTTTTGCTTGAGCTTAAAAGATGTGAACAACGGAGCTGGTATGTTGTTGGGCAGTACTATGGACAGTTTAAGGGCCGCCTCCATTTTGAAAAATATGCGAACCCTGCACATCAGGATCAAAAAACATAGCGAAAATGCCTATTATTTGGCAAAACAGTTCCAGAACGATGGTTTAACCGTTGTGTACCCCGGTCTGGAAAACCATCCAGGTCATAATTTAATGAATACACAAATGAACCCAGAATATGGTTACGGAGGAATGCTCACCCTAGATGTTGGATCAGTGGACAAAGCAAATGCCTTAATGGAATTGATGCAGCGAAAAAAACTAGGATATCTAGCTGTAAGCTTGGGCTTTTACAAAACTCTGTTCAGCGCTTCCGGCACTTCCACTTCCTCAGAAATCCCAGAAGAGGAGCAAAAAGAACTTGGTCTATCTCAAGGACTTATCCGCTTTTCCATTGGCTTGGACAACGATATACAGAAAACGTACAAAACCATGCGAGAGTGCATGGAAGAACTGGGAATCTTGGCTCCGGATGCTAGTTTGGCCTAGTTAGCAAGCATATGAGGTTTGCACAACATAGTGCAAAATCGTAATATTACCTTCTAACAAACTCAGACCAAATGCCGAAAAATACGGAAAAGCCTAAATTTAGGGAAGATGAACACATAGTAGAAAATAAAGATTTAACCATTGCAGAAGCATTGATTCCCGTTTTTGCCCTGGTCGCCATGTTGGCTTATAATGTTTATGTTTTTGGGGACGATGCCCTTAGTGGCTCCAACCAGTTTATTCTTCTAATGGGCGGCGCCGTTGCAGCTATTGTTGGTATTTTTAATAAGGTATCGTACAAAAGTATGATTGCCGAAGTAGCCGAGAATGTACGCTCCACTACTGGCGCCTTACTTATTCTTTTAATGGTAGGTGCTTTATCTGGAACTTGGTTGGTAAGCGGGATTATCCCGGCAATGATCTATTATGGGCTTCAAATATTAAATCCCACCATATTTTTGGCCGCAAGCGTTGTTATTTGTGCCATAATCTCCATTGCCACGGGAAGTAGCTGGACTACGGCCGCAACAGTTGGTATCGCTTTAATAGGCATCGGGGATGCATTGGGTATTTCTCTTGGAATGACGGCCGGAGCAGTACTCTCTGGAGCGTATTTTGGTGACAAAATGTCTCCTTTGAGCGACACCACCAACTTGGCACCAGCTATGGCGGGCGGCGATCTGTTCTCCCACATTCGATATATGACCTATACCACGGTTCCAACTATTGTTGTAACCTTGATTGTATTCATTATTCTTGGTTTTACCATCGACACATCTGGTGTGGCAGACACAAGTTCACTCCTTAATAATATTGGATCCACCTTTAATATAAATGGTTGGCTGTTCATTGTCCCTTTGGCTGTTATCGGCTTAATTGTAAAAAAAGCTCCGCCATTAATGGCACTTTTGATCGGAACTCTCCTGGGGGGTATTTTTGCCCTAATTTTTCAGCCAGAAATTGTCGCCAATATTGGTGGAGGTACCGCTCTAAATTTTGAATCGGGCTATAAAGGTATTTTAAACGCCATTACAGTGGATACCGCTATCGCAACTGACGACCCAGCTCTAAACGATTTGTTTTCCTCGGGAGGCATGTCGGGAATGCTCGGTACTATTTGGTTGATTGTATGCGCCATGGTATTTGGCGGCATCATGGATGGTATCGGAGCTTTGGAACGCATCACAGAGTCCCTGCTTAAATTGGCCAAGACCACTTTTGGGTTGTTCGCCAGCACAGTAGGAAGCTGTTTAGCCTTGAACGTTACTGCATCCGACCAGTATTTGGCCATTGTAGTTCCCGGTAAAATGTTCGCCAAGGCCTACGAAGAGCGTGGTTTAGCTCCGGAAAACCTTAGTCGATCCTTGGAGGATTCTGGAACAGTAACTTCCGTTTTGGTTCCGTGGAACACCTGCGGCGCATATCATAGCGGAGTTTTGGGTGTTGGTGTCGCAGAGTATGCGGTGTATGCTGTTTTTAATTGGCTAAGTCCATTTATGACCTTGCTTTTTGCTGCATTTAGAATCAAGATAAAGCAGCTTTCCACACCAACGGCCAATTAAGTTTTCTTTCTTCTTTTTTAGTGTGGTAATTTCCTTGAGAAGTTACCAGAAAACACCGTGAAATTTTGTCAAGAAAACAAGTTTTACAACAATTTGTTACAACATAGTCACGGGTTATCCAACTATAAGAAATAGCAATTTGTATATGGTATAAACCCAAAAAACCATAGTATTTTTGCTACTCGAAAAATTTAAAAAACTCAATAAATGACTTTAGTAGGAAGAAAATTCCCGAACATGGAAGTAAATGCCATCGATGAAATGGGCGACACGTTCAAAATCAACATTTTAGAGAAGGCCAAAGCCGAAAACAAAAAAGTTTTGTTGTTCTGGTACCCAAAAGATTTCACTTTCGTTTGCCCAACAGAACTTTTTGCCTTTCAACAAAACCTAGGTGAATTTGAAAAAAGAAATACCATAGTCATTGGTGCTTCTTGCGATACTGCCGAAGTTCATTTTGCATGGTTGAACACCGAAAAAGACAATGGCGGAATCGAAGGTGTTTCCTATCCACTAGTTTCGGACAGCAATAGAAATTTGGCATCTGCATTGGGTATTTTGGATATAATGAAGGAAGACTATAACGAGGAAACCAACTCTGTTGTGGTAGAAGGCGACAATGTTACATACAGAGCCACTTACTTGATCGATGAAGAAGGAACTGTTTTCCACGAAAGCATCAACCACATGCCATTGGGGAGAAATGTTAGCGAATTCTTGCGCTTAGTGGACGCTTATACCCACGTACAGGAAAAAGGTGAGGTTTGTCCAGCGAACTGGGAAGAAGGTAAAGAAGCCATGAGCGCCGACAGAGCCGGAGTATCCAATTATTTGGCCAATCACGTAAACTAAGACATTATGGTTGTAGAATTGGACAAAGACAATCTAAACGAAGTCATTGCCAACAATGACAACGTAGTGGTGCAGTTCAGCGCTTCTTGGTGCGGCAACTGCAGAATAATGAAACCGAAGTTCAAGAAAGCAGCTTCTTTGAACGAGGATATTACGTTTGTAATGGTCGATGCCGAAAAATTCCCAGAATCCAGAAAGTTGGCAAATGTGGACAACCTGCCCACTTTCGCCTCATTTTCAAAAGGATCGTTAAAGAATCAGGTGCAGACCAATAAGTATGATGTTTTAAAAGACTTGATCAATGAAATTGCCCATAATTAAACAATTGGTCAATTTTGCCGAGGAGCATGATGAGGACTATCTACAGGAAACAGCGGACACCTTGGAAAGTGTGTGCGAAGTTTCCAGTTTAAAAGATGAAGAACTTGATATGATCGGAGAATTGATCTCGAACCTTTATGGTGCCATAGAGGTATCCAACGAAATCAAAAAAGGAACTCCCAAAAAAGAAGCCTTGAACGGTTTTATGTCAAGAGTACTCGGCTCAATCGACAAGTAACATACATTTGCACAAACATTAAAACAAGAACCTTCCCGAAGTCTGTTACGGGAAGGTTTTTTTAGTATTTTTGGATTCGAATCAAAACTACGACTATGGCAACTGTTACACTTAAAGGAAATAAATTTAATACGCTTGGAAACCTACCAACCAAAGGTTCCCAGGCCCCAAACTTTACTCTAGTAAAAAACGACCTCTCCACCGTAAGCCTATCCGACTACAAAGGTCAAAAGGTAGTTCTGAACATTTTTCCAAGTATAGACACCGGAACTTGTGCCCAGTCCGTTCGTCAGTTCAACCAAGAAGCCGCCGAGTTGGAGAATACCCGGATACTGTGCATCTCTAAAGATTTACCGTTCGCCCAAGCACGTTTTTGTGGCGCAGAGGGCATCGACAAAGCTGAAACCCTTTCCGATTTTAGAGACGGGAACTTTGGAAAATCATATCACGTTGAATTTACCGACGGTCCTTTGCAAAGTTTGCTGTCACGTTCCGTTGTGGTAATCAATACAAACGGAGATGTAATCTATTCCGAGCAAGTAGCGGAAACTGTAGATGAGCCCAATTACAAGGTCGCCCTTGAAGCATTGATAGATGCCTAAAGAATCTTTTTTACAAAACAGGATAAAAAGTGTTGGGTACGCCCTAAAAGGCATGTTTCTTTTGTTGCGAACAGAGCCCAGCATTAAAATCCAGTTTGTTATCGCATTGATTATTACGGCCTTCGGCTTTTACTTTCAAATCTCACGTACCGAATGGACCATACAACTCTTGTCCATAGGCATGGTAATGGGGGTTGAAGGTGCAAATACGGCCATAGAGAAAGTCTGTGACTATATCCAACCCAATTTGGACCCCAAGATCGGATTGATAAAAGATATTTCTGCAGGAGCCGTTATGATAGTGTCGGTAATTGCGAGCATTATTGGATTGATCATCTATATACCCAAGATTTTTTAAGAAAAATCCAAGACCTCAAGAAGCAACGTAAATTTGTAACTTAGCCCCGCTTAAAATCGTTTGATGGCAAAAAAAAGAACTAAATCCAAATCAAATAAAACTACCGCCACTGCCAAAAAGAAGGTGTCCTTTACACCTTCCAAGCAGAACAAGATTATTTTTGGTAGCCTTTTGATTGTTCTCAGCATTGCGCTTTTCTTCTCATTTATATCGTTCTATTTTACATGGCAAGAGGATCAGAGCATGCTGTCGCAATTTGCGGACCGTAACGCCGAAGCCAGTAATTTACTCAACAAGTTCGGGGCCAACGTAAGCCACTTTTTTATGTACAAAGGATTTGGCCTTGCCTCTTTCGCATTTCCATTTTTACTAGCCATAACAGGGCTATACCTATTTCTTGGTTTAAATGGAAAACGATTGATATCCAAATGGATATGGGGGTTGGTCGGAGTGGTTTGGGGTTCTGTGGCCCTTGGCTTCTTTGCGGCCGATTTTCCGCTTTTGGGCGGACTTATTGGCTACGAAATGAACGATTTTCTTCAAGATTATACCGGTAAAATCGGAGTCTTCTTAATTTTGATTTTTGTTCTGATGGTGATTTTGGTTCAACTTTTTAATTTCACACCCGAAGGATTTACAAACTTCTTCAAAAGGCAAAAACAAAAGATAAAATCGGACTTAAACGAGAATTCTTCCTCTCAAACCTTGGAAACCTCGATTTCTGAGGAAGACGGCAGCATCGAACTAACGACAAACGAAGACAGCGTTCCCGAAAAAATAGACACTTATACCCATAAAAAAGATATTCCTCCTTTGGATGAGGCAGGACTCGACGTCAATATTCCCGAAGAAGAGGAAACCGACATCGCCCTAAAGGTCGAGGAAACCCCAGTTGAAGAAGAGGAAACCGATGCCAAGGCAGCCAAATTGGTAGAAGACTTTGGTGAGTTCGACCCCAAATTGGAGTTGGGCAATTATAAATTCCCAACATTGGACCTATTGGAGGCACACGGTGCTTCTGGGGGTATTACCATCAACCAAGAAGAGCTTGAAGAGAACAAGAACCGGATTGTAAGCACCCTCAAAAACTATAAGATCGGGATTGCACAGATCAAGGCTACCATTGGGCCAACTGTTACCCTCTACGAAATTGTTCCCGAAGCGGGAATCCGCATCTCCAAGATCAAAAACCTGGAAGACGACATCGCTCTGTCCTTGGCTGCTTTGGGAATCCGGATTATTGCCCCTATCCCCGGAAAAGGAACGGTAGGTATCGAGGTTCCCAACAAAAACGCCACAATTGTTTCCATGCGATCGGTAATTGCGTCCAACAAATTTCAAAAAGCCGAAATGGAACTGCCTGTTGCATTCGGTAAAACTATCAGTAACGAGACTTTCGTGGTGGATTTGGCCAAAATGCCACACTTGTTAATGGCGGGTGCCACGGGCCAAGGTAAATCAGTGGGGCTAAATGCCGTAATTACTTCCCTACTCTACAAAAAACACCCAGCCGAAGTCAAGTTTATTTTTGTGGATCCCAAAAAGGTAGAATTGACCCTTTACAATAAAATTGAACGTCATTTCTTGGCCAAACTACCTGATTCCGAAGAGGCTATCATAACAGACAACACCAAGGTAATCAACACCTTGAACTCTCTTTGCATTGAAATGGACAACCGATATGAGCTATTGAAAACGGCCATGGTTCGAAACATTAAAGAGTACAATGCAAAATTCAAGGCAAGAAAATTAAACCCAAATGATGGGCACAAGTTTTTACCCTATATTGTTTTGGTAATCGATGAATTTGCCGATCTGATCATGACGGCCGGCAAAGAAGTAGAAACACCCATTGCCAGATTGGCACAATTGGCCCGGGCCATCGGTATTCACTTGATCATTGCAACGCAAAGACCATCGGTAAATGTGATTACCGGTATAATCAAGGCCAACTTCCCTGCCAGAATAGCTTTTAGGGTAACCTCAAAAATTGACTCCAGAACCATTTTGGATGCGCAGGGCGCCGACCAACTTATTGGTCGTGGAGATATGCTATACACCCAAGGAAATGATGTAACACGGCTACAATGTGCCTTTGTGGACACCCCCGAAGTGGCAAAAATAACGGACTACATCGGGTCTCAACGAGCCTACCCCGAAGCACACTTACTTCCAGAGTATGTAGGCGAGGAAAGTGGCACAAGTCTTGATAATGATATCGCGGACAGGGATGCTATGTTCCGGGAGGCTGCCGAAGTAATCGTTATCGCCCAACAAGGTTCCGCATCTTTGATCCAACGAAAATTAAAATTAGGGTACAATAGAGCTGGTCGAATTATAGATCAGTTGGAGGCCGCAGGAATTGTAGGGCCATTCGAAGGAAGTAAGGCACGACAAGTTTTGGTTCCGGATATGTACGCCCTAGATCAACTATTAGAAAATGAAGCAAAATAAGACCATGATGATCAAGAAAAGTATTCTTTTAATCGTATTGTTTGCCACAGGGCTTTTTTCTTACGGACAAAGTTCGGAAAAGGCCAAAGCACTTTTGGACGAAGTATATAACAAGGTGCAAAGCTATGACAACATTTATATTGACTTCCAATCCACTTTGGAGAATACGGAAGCAAACCTAAAACAGGAAACCAACGGAAACGTAACCTTGGATGGAGAAAAATATTTACTGAACTACTTTGGGGCCAAACAAATGTACAATGGTAAAAAAGTGTACACCGTAGTTCCCGAAAACGAAGAAGTAACCATTGAAGATGTAAACGAGGACAATGATAATGTAAGCCCATCCAAAATGTTGACGTTTTATAAAACAGGACACAACTACAAATGGGACATTCTTCAAAATGTGGGCGGTAGAAAAATTCAATATGTCAAATTGATCCCGATAGACTCCAATACCGAGATCAAATCCGTTCTTTTGGGCATCGATACCCAGACCAAGCATATTTATAAGTTGATTCAAACAGGAAACAACGGTACAAAGACTACCATCACCGTTAATTCTTTCAAAACCAATCAGCCCATTTCAAGTACTCTGTTTACCTTTGACGAGAAAAAGTACGAGGATAAAGGGTACTACATTATAAGAAACTAGGCATTGAAAATACTTGACCAGTATATACTAAGAAGATTTCTATACAACTTCTTCAGTTCCTTTTTCATTCTGATCGTTATATTCATCTTTCAGGGAATATGGCTGTTCATTGATGATTTAGCGGGAAAGGGACTGGGCATGGTCATTATTGGTAAGTTTATTTTTTACTTTATCCCTACCTTGGTGGACAAGGTGTTGCCACTAACAGTTCTCCTCTCCTCCATCCTTACCTTTGGTACATTTGCCGAAAACTATGAATTTGCGGCCATGAAAGCTTCTGGGATATCCTTACAGCGTGGAATGCGAAGCCTTATTGTTTTTGTACTTTTTCTGGGTCTGGTCACCTTCTTTTTTGCCAATGATGTTATCCCGAAATCGGAACAGAAAATGTTCAATCTTAGAAGGAACATTGCCAAGGTTAAGCCGGCCGCAGCGATAACCGAAGGTGTTTTCAGTGATTTTGAAGGTACAGGGGAAGGCATGAACATTAAGGTTGATAAAAAGTACGGCGAACAAGATCGCTTTTTGGACAATGTCATCATCCATAAAAAAACAAAACAGAGTATCAATAACACGGTAATCAAAGCAGAATCAGGGGAATTGATCAGTAGTGAGGAATCCGATATCATTCAACTGGTGCTAAAAGATGGGAATTACTACGAAGATGTAATGCCCAACAATTCCAAGGAGCGCCGTAAACAGCCCTTTGCCAAGGCAGATTTTGAAAAATACACCATCAATATTGATATTTCGGAGCTCGATGAGCAAGATTTGGAGGAAGATCAAAATATTACGACCAATAAAATGAAAAATGTAGGTCGATTGATCAAGGATATCGACTCACTACGCGAAAATAACCTGGAAAAAGTAGAGGCATTCTCCAAAAACGTAATCAATCGTATGGGAGCTTTTCCCATAAAAGCACCCAAAGATACTACCCAGCAAAAATTACAGCTGATCCAGCCCGTAATAAAGCAAGAAGCTGAAAAGGAAAAGGACTCCATCACAACCATAGATGAATTTGTAGCAAGTTTGGAGCAATGGGAGCAAATTCAGGTAATGAAAAAGGCCCAAAATGAGATTGCAGGTATTTTAAGCACAGTCCAATCCAAAAAGGACGAACTGCAAAGCAGGTTCAAGTTTTATAACAGTCATATTTTATCGCTCCATCAAAAATATGCCCTTGCCCTTTCGTGCATTATTTTGTTTTTTGTGGGAGCACCCTTGGGAGCCATTATTCGAAAAGGCGGCTTGGGGCTACCTATGGTTGTGGCGATAATCCTATTTTTGACCTATTATTTTATTGGAGTATTCGCAGGCAACTATGCCAAGGAAGGAAATATTCACCCTGCACTAGGAGCTTGGTTGCCCACTTTGATCATGTTGCCCTTGGGCATTTCACTGACCAGACGTGCAACCGCGGATAAAGGGCTAGTAGGATTTGGTCATTTTATAGACCGTATCAAATCATTATTTAAGAAGAAAGATAAAGAAGTAGAAGACCAATGATCGCCAAGGACAAAAAAATAGAGCTGAATGCCATAGAAGAGGCCATTGCCGATATTAGGGAAGGGAAAGTAATTATTGTGGTGGATGATGAAAATAGGGAGAACGAAGGTGATTTTTTAGCTGCTGCCGAATTGATTACCCCCGAGACCATCAATTTTATGGCCACCCATGGCCGAGGTCTTATCTGTGCCCCTCTTACCGAAGGGCGTTGCAAAGAATTGGGGCTCCATAAAATGGTAAATCATAATACAGACCCATTGGAGACCGCTTTTACTGTTTCTGTTGATTTAAGAGGAAATGGCGTTACCACAGGTATTTCCGCTGCCGATCGAGCCAAAACGGTTCTGGCCCTGACCAATGAGGAAACCAAACCACATGAACTTGCACGACCCGGGCATATTTTTCCGTTGATCGCCAAAGAAGGAGGTGTACTGAGACGTACAGGCCATACCGAGGCAGCCATTGATTTTGCTAGATTGGCCGGATTGCAGCCTGCCGGGGTAATCGTGGAAATCATGAACGAAGATGGCTCCATGGCACGCTTGCCCCAATTAATGGAGGTTGCCAAAAAGTTTGATCTTAAAATCGTTTCCATCGAGGATTTGATTGCTTACCGCATGGAACACGATAGCCTTATCGAACTTAAAGAGGCGTTTACCATAAACACCAGATTTGGGGCGTACAGATTGCGCGCCTACAAACAGACCACCAATAACCAAGTGCACATTGCGTTACTCAAAGGAAATTGGAAGAGCGGAGAACCAGTGCTGACCCGCATCAACTCCACCTTGGTAAACAATGATATTTTGGGCACATTGACCAACAATCCAGATGAGACACTGCAGCGCATGTTCAACGCTTTGAACGCAGAGGACAAAAGTGCAATGATCTTTATAAACCAAGGCAACCAATCCATGAATTTATTGAGCAGGTTGTCCGAGTTTAAAAAGCTTCAGGGCGAAGGCATACATAAAGCTCCAAAAATTGAAATGGACAACAAGGATTTTGGTATTGGTGCACAAATTTTGCACGACCTTAATATTTCAAAGATTCGTTTATTGACCAACTCTGGCCAAACAAGACGTGTGGGTATGGTTGGATACGGGCTTGAAATTGTAGCGTATGTAAATTATTAGATCAAGCTCAGGTTTGAAGCTTTTGAACTAAATACAATTTTGTGCTCCATTCAAAGATGATTATCCAATCGCGGTACAGCAATCAGAATCTTTCCCTTTGCACTACTTCGCAGCTTAGGTTATAGTTTATAATGATGATTTAATAGCTTTCACCATCTTTTTGGCCCTTTGGGCCACTTCGTCTTCGGTCCAACCCAATTTGATCAAACAAGAAATGTTCCGGGACATCCATGCATCCGATTCGGAAAAATCAACTTTATTATAATCTGGCAGTGATTCAATCACATCTTTGGGCAATTTTCCCAATGATTTCATCTGGGTCAAGTGCTCCCATTTTTTATAATAGTGCCAATTGTTGTTGTACCAATAAAAGCATCCGTCCACACCTGCATCATTCAGAGCTTGCTGGGCTTTCTGAGCCACCTCTTCATTTGGGAGAAAGAAGTTCAAGAAAGAGTAGTTCTCCTCTCCTCCTTCAGGTACCGTTCTAAAAATCACTTCGGAAATATTCGATAATGCTTCGCGTAAAACCGTATAATTTCGTTTTTGAATACCTATAAATTCATCCAAACGTGACAGCTGGGCCACGCCAACAGCTGCATTCATTTCGGAGATACGAAAGTTATACCCCAAAAAAGGATGGTCCTCTGCCCCCCTATTGTTCCCTATATGATCATGGCCGTGATCAGAATACTTATGGGCGTTCCCATAATAGTCCTTGTTATTGGTAATGACAGCTCCGCCCTCGCCACAAGTAATGGTTTTTACATAATCGAAAGAAAAACAGCCCAAATCCCCAATACTGCCCAAGGGTTTATCTTGATAAGTGCCTCCAATGGCTTGGCAGGCATCTTCCAATAACAATAGTCCGTGTTTGTCACAAATCGATTTTAAGGCATTTAGATCGGCCATAGAGCCGCACATATGCACAGGCATTACAACTTTGGTTTTTGCAGTAATGGCTTTTTCCACCGCTTGGGGCTTTAAGGTGAGGGTATCATCAATATCCACTAAAACAGGGACGGCCCCCAGGGCCAAAATAGACTCAAAACTGGCCACAAAGGTGAAAGTGGGCATAATTACTTCATCCCCGGCCCCTACTCCCGCACTGGCCAAGGCAACCGTTAATGCTGCTGTTCCACTACTTACGGCATGGGCATATTGGGATTGCATTCTACTTGCCAAACCAGCTTCCAGCTCTTTGGTTTTCCAATGACCGTTGCGCATGCCATCGAACCCATAGCGCATTAGCACTCCCGAGTCCATAACATCTTGTACTTCTTTTCTTTCCTTGTCTCCAAAAAGTTCAAATCCAGGCATATCTATATTGTATTTAAAAGAACCATAGTTTAATGGCCATTAAAACTACGGCGATCACTAAAAATGTTTTTATAAAACCATCTCCCTTTTTAACGGAAAACCTACTGGCAAACCATGCTCCCGAACCATTGCCAATGGCCAAGATAAAGCCGAGTTTCCAATCTATTTTATCGTTGAAGGCAAAAACGGCCAAAGCAGCCAACATATACACAAATACCACCGCAACTTTAGTAGCATTTACCCTAACCAGGTTCATCTTATTATAAAAATGCATAAAAAGCATCATTAAAAAACCTAATCCTGCATTAATGAACCCTCCGTATATACCGAAAAAGAAAAATACGATCAAACTTACCCAAAGATATTTTCCGGTAAGCCGTTCCTGCATTTCCCCCACCCTCATTTTAGGTTTAAAGATAATAATGAGCACAACGGCCAGCATTACAATGGCCAAAATCCGGTTAAAGGTTTCACCATCGATATCAACAGCAATATAAGCCCCGATAATGGAACCTAAAAAAGCGGAAATACCCAAATATAAGTTAAAGGGATAGGTAGAGATGCCTTTGCTCTTAAAGCCCGCAGTCGCCATAGCGGTCTGTATTACAATGGCAACCCTATTGGTTCCATTGGCAACAGCTGGGGGAAGACCCAAAAAGATAAGTGTAGGCAGGGATAACAAGGAACCGCCTCCTGCTACAGTATTTATAAATCCAACGGAGAAACCGACAGCGACCAAGAGGCAATAGTGATACCATTCTAGCATAATAACAAAGGTATGACCATTGTTTTGAACAGACCTATTGAATTTTACAAAGTTTGGTTTGAGTTTGCTATTTACAGGTATCGTAAAATTATTTTAACAATAAACCAAAAAGGGCTTTTGGGATAACAAAAAGCTTTTTATATTTGCACCCGCTTAGGAGGAATGGCAGAGTGGTCGAATGCGGCAGTCTTGAAAACTGTTGAGGGTCACACCTCCGGGGGTTCGAATCCCTCTTCCTCCGCGAAAGCTTACGAAAAGCCCCTGTTTAAGGGGCTTTTGTTTTTTGGTTGAATCTCTGGTTGAATGAAATAGGCTTTTAAGCAACCAAGCGAGTGCGAAAACAGCAGCTATCCAAATCATTTGCAGCTACCAATTTATGAGATGAGCAAAAAGCGCCATTAGGGTCATTTGGCGATCTACCCCCCCTACATCCAAACCTAAGTCAAACCTGTTTATATAGATTCCGCTTTTGTGCTTCAAGTACCATGTGGAATGGATATAATCTAAGTCCCAAAGAACATCAGGGTCGAGTCTTAACCATGTATTCCCCCTCCTATATCTTTTATAATCTGGGGATATACGAACTCGTGTATTGTATAGTACTTTGGTTTGAGCATTACTTTTTTCGGATTTTATCCCATTTCGCCCGCAAGCGCAATGAGAAGTATTTAATCTCCTTTTAAAAAACCATATGACAAAACTTCACCGCTAGCGCATCTTTTTCAATCCTCTTTTCTAGGAGCCTCCTGTTAAAGTCTCTTAAAAGTCGGTACTGATTTTTGCATTTACAGCTATTCGGACGACCCAGCACCCATAAACCAGTAAGTTTAGTTCCAAAATAAATCAATAAAAGCAAACCGTATGTATCGTTTATCTTTCGTTTGGATCTTTCTTTTTGTCTCGATTTCGGGATTGCACTCCATCCATGCCCAAGCACTAAAAAGAAAAGGGCTTTTAGGGGTAATGATGCAAACGTTGAACGATAGTATTGCCGCCCAACACAACCTTAAAGTCAGTTCGGGAATCCATATTACAGCTGTAATGCCCAATTCTACTTTTTCAAATTTGGGTGTAGAACAGGGCAATGTGCTTACAAAACTAAACGGAAGGTCGATAAATGGTGTCCAAGATGTTTTGGATGTTACCGGGCAGTTATACGAAGGAGACCTTGTAGAAGTGGAATATTGGTCAGATGGTAATAAGCGGAGCAATTCTACCCGTCTTCTTGGAAGGCCAAAGGAGAACTTTAAAAATGGCATTGTTTCCTATGATGAGGTGGTTTACGAAGGAAATACCTTAAGAAGCATTTTAGTGACGCCCAAACACAAAGCGAAGCCACCTGTTGTCTATTTTCTTCAGGGCTATACCTGCGGTTCAGTAGAAACAGTATCGGACGATGGCCCAATGAAAAAGTTGTTGCTCGATTGGGTAAATGCAGGTTTTGCCGTGTACAGGGTTGAAAAACCGGGTGTAGGCGACAGTAAAAGTGAGCGACCATGTTCCGAAATAGGGTTTGAAGAAGAATTGAAGGCATTCAAGGAAGGATATTTGGATTTATTGAAAAAAAACAATGTGGACACTGATAATATTTTTATGTTCGGACACTCCATGGGAGGGGTGATAGCTCCACTGTTGACCAAGGTAAAATCACCACGAGGAATAATTACCTATGGAACCGTTGGAAAAAATTGGTATGATTATATGGTTGACCTCTACACCATTCAGCCCAAGCATTTTGGGGTTTCTGAAGCACAAATCAAAGAGAACAACAAAATCAATCTAAAATTCAATGACGATTTGCTGGTCCACAAATTATCTGGAAAGGAAATGTCGGAGAAAAAAGAATATGCATCACAATTCAACCTAGAAGACTTTAAAAGAGGCCAATACATTGGCCGTGATTTCAAATTTTGGCAAGGACTTGTCGATGTTGACATCACAAAAACCTGGTCTATGGTAAAAACCAATGTACTGGCCATGCACGGCGAATTTGACATTCAGGCAATCGATGAGAAAGGTGCACAGCGAATTGTTGATTTGGTTAACAAAAATAGCGGTAAGGGCACCTTTATGTTGATAGAAAACGCAGATCATGGCTTTGTAAAATTTGATTCAATGGAACATAATGTCCAGACCCTTTCCAGCGGAAATATGCTATCGTATGCAAGTGAAAACTACAATACCGAAATAGCCAGGGAAAGCATTGACTGGATGCGAAATAACCTTAAATCATAGACAAATGAGACTTAAGTTTTTGATGGCTCTATGCGTACTTTCCTTGGTTTCAAAGAATCCTATTTTGACGTGAACAATCAACCCACAGAAAATGGCCAATACAATAAGTATAAATGCAATGGAATACCATTTTAGATACAAAAGGCAAGGTGGTAGGATTGGTTTCCATGGAATATTTCAACCAAAAGAGAACAAAATGGCTTTTGAGCCTGCCTTCTCCATAAATTTTCAATCAATAATCAAATAAAATTTAAAGACAGCTTAATTCAATTATCATGAAAAGACTTTTTATTGCTTTGGCAGTAACCATATCAGCGCAAAACGTAACTGCACAATTCCATACCTTGAACATGCCACAAGAAAGCCCTAGGGTACAAGAGACCCAAAGATTGGGCATAACTGAGATTACATTGGATTATGGAAGTCCTGCATTGCGAAACAGGGATGTTTGGAATAATGTGATACCTCAAGGGGGAGATCCCATTCCATGGCGTGCAGGAGCAAATATGGCTACCACCATTGAGTTTTCCACAGATGTTCAAATTGAAGGAAAGCCTTTAAAAGCTGGTAAATATGGATTTCATATCATTCCTGACAATGATATCTACACATTGCTTTTTGCACACAATTTTGACCAATGGGGCAGTTATTATCTAGATATTGAAAAAGACATTTCACTGAAGGTGACCGTGAATCCTGAAACTTGTACCACTTCCGAACAATTGGATTTTGAATTTTTAAACAGGACCGAAAATTCGATGGTCGTTGGGTTGGAATGGGGAGAAAAACGTATTCCATTTAAGGTTGAAGTGGATTTGAACAAGACCGTTGTTGAAAGTTTACGAAGCGAATTGCGTGGCATAAATACCTATCACTGGCAGGCTTGGAACGATGCTGCCTTGTGGTGCTTGAACCATAACACCAATCTAGATGAAGCCTTGCAATGGGCAAACAGATCGATCAATGGTGGGTATAACGGTTTTGCCGCCGATAAGAACTTGACCAATCTTTCAACCAAGATACAGTTGTTAAAAAAATTGAACAAGGCCCAAGAAATGGAAAACATAATTTCTGAGGCCAAAAATCTAGATGTCACGGCTTATGAAGCTAACGGATTTAGTCAGTTCTTGCTTCAAAACGGATTCTATCAAGATGCCTTGGATTATTGTAATATGGCCTTAAATAAAAACCCTGACACATGGTTTCTTCAGCTTAATAGGGGTATTAGCCACTACTTCTTAGGGGACAAAAAGGCTTCCTTAAAGGATATTACTAAAGTAATTAAAGGTGCCCCAGAACAATTCCATCCAAGATTGAAAGAAATAATGGTCGAGATTGAAAACGGCACCTACAAACTGCCTCAACAATCTTAAATTAAATTTATGAACTATTTGAAGCGCATAGCTGGACCTCTGATTCTTTGTGCCTCGGTGATTCCCGTGGCCCAGAAGCCATCAGAAGTTTACAGAGAAACTCATGAACCTCCTGATTTCCTATGGAATCCAAGACATTGCGTGTAGGCGGTTTTGCTCACCAAATTTTTAATATGAATATAATGAAGCAAGGTTTTTTATGGATTCTTTTCATGCTTCCAACACTGACTTTTTCCCAAAAGCAGGATTTTGGAAAAATAGAGAAAGAATTTTTGAATGCTTTTGAAGCAATGGACATACCTGATTTGCAGATCAATTATGTGAATTTGCTCCAAGATATTTCCGAAGGGAAGGATCTAACAAAACAAGAGGTCTTTTTTCGGGGGATGCTTGAAAAAATCAAAAATATTGATAGTTCCAAACTAACAGATCATCAATGGATCAATTATGAGATTATCGATTATGAATCCCGTCTAAATCTCGAAAGAATTCATCTGGAACAAAATTGGAAAGAAGTTGATCTGGATGATACCAAAAGTATCTACACTGTCCCCAACGGAAAAAATTGGTATAGCTATCTTTTAAAGCGTTGGGTGGATGCCGAGGTGAAACCGAGAGAACTATTCAGTTTTGGATTGGAAGAGATAGCAATGGTGAAGTCCAACATGAAACGGTTACAGATGGCTTCAGGATTGTCCGAGGGGAAATTTCAAGAATATTTAGGGAACAAGGCTTTTTATTTTGAAAACCCGGAAGACATTCAAAAAGCATTTGAAAAAATCAAGGAAGAGGTTGGCATACGCTCAAAGAACCTTTTTCCGTATGTCTCAGAAATACCAGAAGTTGATATCGCTAGAAGCAGCAACCAAGATATGGCGCAAGTTCCCGCTTATTACAGCAACAACACTTTTTTCTACAATGTTTTCGATAAACCGTTCAATAAAAGGCAATTGGGATGGTTTTATGCCCATGAGGCCATACCGGGGCACCATTATCAATCTAATGTCAATAACATAATTGAAAGAACCCAAATACAAGGGCTTTTTTGGTATCCCGGATATGCCGAAGGCTGGGGTGCGTATGTGGAATATTTGGGTAATGAACTGGGGATTTTTAAAACCATATATGATGAGTATGGTAAATGGGAATGGGATCTGATCAGGTCCGTCAGGGTTTGTCTTGATGTTGCGTTAAACTACTATGGTTGGTCCGATGACAAGGCCCTTGCATTTTGGAAAGAACACATTAAAGATCAAGATGATATTGGTGTTCGGGAAATTAACAGAATGAAACGTTGGCCAGCACAAGTAATTACCTATAAGTACGGGGCAAAAGTATTTTTGGGACTTCTCGAAGATGCAAAATCAAACACTGACTTTGATTTTAAAACCTTTCATCAAAAGGTGTTGGAGCATGGGGACATACCCATCAGCATTGTCAAAAAAATGATGAAGAAAAAATAAGACTCTTATTTGGAAACTGATTATTGTAAAGGAAACCTTTCCGGTAATATTAACTTTACAATAGAAAAAGACTCTACCAGCTTCAGGGTTTACTTTACAAGTTAACAGTAAAATACCAATCGAATTCCGTTTCAAAATGTTGAATTGAAAGGAGGTTCAGTAAATCTTAAGTTGCAAAGTGATTTTCCTTATTGGTCAAAATTGCATCCTGATTATTCAACAACAATTGAAGATTGGATAAATGCTGCTACACCGGCAATGAAAATGTACGCAATTAAGTGTTAAAAGTAATTTGGCCACGTTCCCCCGCACTTCACTATATTTAAATAAATTTAATCCGCTACGTGCTGAACGTAATTC
>JAAEZN010000124.1 GCA_018222835.1 Algicola sp.
AACGATGCCGATTTGAATTCCCTTATCCAATGGATGAACTGGATGGATCCAAAAGGCTTAACAACTCCCGCTCCCGAAGGATTCACATTCTTGGGAGGCATGAACAATCTGCCATCTGGCGAACACGGCTATTTTGAGGCTGACCTAACACCGGGCAACTATATATTGATTTCTGAAGTACCAGATGCCGATAAGAAAAAACTGATGCACAAATTCACCATTAAATAAACGAACCATGAAAGTAAGAGTATTAATCCCAACATTGATTTGCTTTTTTATGATGGGCCACACCAACGCCCAATTTTTAAAAAAACTAAAAAAGAAGGCTAAAGAAGCTGTGGAACGTACCGTTCTGGAACGCGTGGATAAAGAAGTGTCCAAAGGAACCGATAACAGTATTGACTCCCTTAAACAAATTGGAAAAGGAAACAAGAACGGCTCCACAAACATAGGCGAGACAGAAAAAAATCTGAATACGGGCCCCAATCAACCAAAATTAATGAAAGGGGGGAAAGCCAAAGAGGCAGCACTTCAGAAAAAAATGGCAGGTTTAATGAGGAGCAATGGTATGGAAAACGTACCCGATGTCTATGAGTTTTCCTATAGGGCCACCATGAAAATAATTACGCCAAAAGAGGAAACCGAAGTAATCTATCTGTTCGAGCCCAAACAGAAATACTTTGGCAATACCATGAACGACAGTTTGGCCAGCAACATCACGGTTATGGACATTGGCAACAAAAGCATGGTAATGTTCAGTGATAATGGCAAACAAAAATCGGCCATGAAAATTCCGATGGGGAACAAGAGCATTGAAAAAATAACCAAAAAAATGGCAGAAAAAGGTAAGAAATCCATGGATGAGGCCAAGGTTGTTCCCATAGAGGGAAAAATCATTTTGGGTTACCAATGCGAAGGTTACCAAATTACTGCCAAAGAAGGCGTTACCAAAATCTGGATCACCAATGAGACCCCGGTGGGGTATTTGGGCGGTATTGCACAAACAGAAAATCTGCCAGACACCGTATTGCCAATTGGGGAGACCACCATGTTCATGGAAATGCAGTTTAAGTCCTCCAAAGGCAAAAAGAACAACTACACCCTAATATGTACTGAACTCAAGGAAGAAAGCCTATCACTGATCAAAGAAGAATATGCTGTTTCCAATGGGTTTTAGGATTGTTTGTATCCAATGTTCATTTAAATAATTTGAAAAATGAAGAAAATATATATTCTACTTATTGCACTGTTTCTGGCATACCCGATTACACTGAGCGCCCAACAAGTTAAAAAAATGGGCGATGAGGGTAAAGATAAAGATTATGATAACGATTTTGGAATAGACCCGGACGACCTTGGCTTGGATATGGATGATCTGGACGACATTTTCGGTGATTCGGAAGAAGATCCGTTAGGGGGACTTATGGATATGTTCGGAGGATCGATGGGTGCTTTAAGTGGCAATTTAATGGGCAAGGGTGAATTGCAGAAAACAGCAGAAATGAAAGTATTTGAGAATGCGTTAAAAGGCCAAATGGTGGGGGCCAAAGAGTTTGTCCTTAATCTCGATAAGTACAACTCTCACACCAAGTGCTTTTATTTAATAATAAAATATATCAATGCACTTGATGAACTAAAAGAAATTACGGAAGAGACCAACGAATGCAAAAAAAAATATGATCTATACGGCATGCAGTTAATGACCATGATGTCCAGTACCTCCATAATGTACTGCACTGAAGAGTTATATAATAAACTTAAGGCTTGGGGTTTGAGCGATAGTCCAGTGCTTGGCGAAGATGATGAGATAAATACTTTTGTGACCGATATGTACCGAATTCTACTTTATACAGTTGCTAAAGATGACATTAACATTGAAGGATACGCTTTTTCAGGAAGGCTAGTCGACACCGAGATGGTAAATTACGTTATGGAAACATATGAAGAAAACTACACTCTTACCGATTTTGAAAAAACAATTGGTGATTTTTTAGTCAAAAAAAGAAATGTCACAATGGATTCCGAGGACCCTAATGACGAAATTCCTATTACAATAAATATTGAGTATATACTAATATTAATCCAGAAGTATTTTCATCCAGTATCGTTGGCACAGGATGCCATAGCCATTAGCGAAAAAATGGACGTGCTCAAACCTTGTGCGGTCAGGTCAAAATAACATAACCCTTCTTATAATTAAGTCATTTATGAAGTTCGGTATTTTACACCTCTTTCTTATAACCTTTCTGTTTTTTTCCTGTGGCAACAAAGAAAATAAAAAAACAGAACTAGAAACCTCCAGTACCATTCATCTCGTCAAAACAGCGAATGACATGCAGGAAAACAAGGAAACGCTGGTCCATGAAACACCGCTTACCAAAGAACAGTTTGAAGCTTGGATGCCCAAAACGGTGTTGGGCATGCCCTTGACCTCTTCCGCTATTAACATGATTTCGGGAATGGGTTCCTGTGGTGGCACCTATAGTGTAAACAATAGAAGGGTAAGGGTAATGATCTTTGACGGGGCCGGCGAAAAGGGAAACAACGCCGTGAACACCTACCGGTTCTCCAGCACTAGGGAATACGACGAAAAAGGTTCCTGGGGCTATACCAAAAGCAACATGATCAACGGCATCAAGGTAAAGGAATCCGGCTTGAAGAGTGGTAAATTTAGCTTGTCCATGTTCTATAACAACCGATTTGCCGTTGATGTGGAGACCTATGAAGTTAGCCATGATGAATTGGAGCAAATCGTAAAGGATTTGAATTTAGAACAACTTCACTGATCCAACCAACCTTATCTGTATGAAAGACCATAGTACACCATTCGTTTCCGATGCCTCCCGCAGGGATTTTTTCAAACAATTGGTATTGGCCGGTTCAGGACTGTACCTATCGCCCTTGCTCTTTCAAAGCTGCAATACCGAAGATTTGGGCAGACCCCCCTTTGGGGTTTGGGAAGATATGATCAAAATGTTGGAGCAGAGTCCGGATCACTTGGTCGGCCGGCGCAAGGCGCTTGTGGCCTCCAAGGATCCCAAGGCCATGGCGGAATTCGTAAGGGACAGTTTCCAGATACTGCCATCCAAACGTGATTTTTATAAATACATCGCCACCGAAACCCAGTATGGTACCGAAATGGCCTTGCGTTGTGGACTTGCCACACCTAGGGAAAAGGCCGAAATATTGAAAAACATGTTGGTAGAAGCCGGCTTTGAGGCCAAAGTGGTCTGGGAAACCACCACTATTTCGTTGGACAAGGCCAAGGACATTACTTTTAGACAATACATCCCGGAATTTGACCCGCCCATTTCCGACCGTAAAATACGTAAATGGCATAAAGCTTTAGGTGTTACGGAAACAAACAGGAGCTTTGAAGCCATCCCGGATTTTCAGCAAAAAACGGAGGCATTGGCCAATGATCTATTGGGGCAGGTCAAGGAAGAATATATCCGTGAGAAACCAACCAAACAAGGATTTGATGAAAAAGGCATTCCTTCGGTGGTCTTTTATGAAAACGAAGAAGAAAAATATGCGCACATATTTGACCCCGAAGTCCCCTTTGGCCAACTGCACCCTACCAATGAAAATAAAGAGCTCAAAGACGCCAGGGAATATAAGGAACCCAAGGAACAGGACATTACAGTTACCCTCTCTTGCAGGAACGTTATGGACAAATGGAACGAAACCACATTGGTTTCAGGAACTTGGAAATTATCAGAATTATTGGGCAATCAGCTACAGATACAATTTCTGAACAATATGACTTTCGGGGACCAGGCCACAAAATCAGTTTCCCAAATATCCAATTTTACCCCGTGTTTGGCCCTGCAGGATATCCATAAAGATGTTAGCTATGTAGAGAAACGCTCTTTTTTGGGCGAACCCATTACTCTGGAGGGCGAAAAAGTATTGGAACGCTACACACCGATCGTACAGTCCGAAGAGGAGTTGACGGCGGCCGTAAACAATATTCGTTCATTGGAAGGAAAGGTTTATCCGCAAGCTTTTCCAAAGGTGAGACTGGAGCTGGAACCAAAAGATGCCGAGGGAAATATTGTCGGGGGGCTTTCCATAGGCAATTTTGAGCTTGTGGACAATGGGCAACCCATTGTAGGTTGGATGAAACAAAACTCCATTTCACCAAAAATACTTTTGATGTACGATACCTCTGGTAGTATGCCCAAAACATATCGGGGCGATGGCATCAAGGAGTTTTTGACACAAACCGAGGGGATGATACGGGAAGTTTACCCTTCGGCCCAAGTATTCCTACAAGAAACAGATTCAACACTCTATACCTCCTTATTGAATGGAAAGCAATTTGATGCTGATCTGATTCTTTATGCTACGGACGGAGAGAACAGTGATGAGTACGATGCCTCATATGAGTCCATATATAATGCCGGACCACCAGCCATCCTGCTGAATGTATATAACAAAGACATACACTATAAGCGTTTAAGGGAAAATATAGACTTTACGGAAATAGCTGCGGATGATCAGGAAACGACCATTGCAGAAATTAAAAAATACGTAGATCAGTTAAGTTTTCCCACTTATGTACTCACCTACAATTCTTTTGAAGAGGATAAAGATCACAAGCTCATCGTAAAAATCAAAGGGGCCGAGCACCGGATTGAACTACCTTATAACTTCCCTATGAACGATAATGTTCTGGGAAACCGTATGATCGGGCTCTACTTGACCATCAAGGGAAAAGGTATGGGGATAATTAAAAGAGTGTTGGCCGGGTACGAACCCCATTTGGACCGCAACGGAGCCCACATAAAACCTAGCCGTCAAATGATACACGAAGTGCACGAAACGTTGTTAGGCGGTCTGGTCATGTCCTTTGAACGGGAAGCTCCCACCCTTTCGCTCCAACTTACCGAATACTTACAAACCCTGATGAGCAATCGGGAATGGTTTGAGGCATACCAGGACAACAACATACCCAAGGCACTGGAGGAATTGGGCAAGGGTACTTTAAGTTATCCCCAGATTCTATTGTCCATGATGCAGCCTTTACAAGATCAGGTCACAGAAAATGCCATTACCTACCCTAAAGGATTTAGAACATGCATTATAAAGGCCATACCGGGCTATTACAATAAAAAAACTAGAATATCCTTCGATTATCTGCCCACCTCAGAATATCTCTCGGTAACACGGAGTGGAGAGGGAGGTTTTAGGGAAACCCTTAAAAAAACGGCACAACTGGCCATTTTGGAGGGTCATATGTTTGATGATAGTGCTTATTCCCATTTGAAAGGAAAACCCTTACTATTGAACATGGATAGCGGAAGTGATGAACAATATGTCAAAAAGGCATTAAAGGAAAACTTTCTCCATTATTACTCTATTCTACTGGGCCGTTCGGAATTGAAATTTGTAGATACCACACTACAGACAAAATCTATTTGGAAGATAGACCGTACGAATGGGGAACTCTATGGCATATTACCGGACGAAACGGGAGGGGGAGGCAGCACTACCGAAGAACAGCTGAAGGCATTGGAAAATGTTATGAACGAGTACAACAAGATTTTGAGTGGTATTAAGGTAGGGTTGGCAATACCTGGCGTTGGCACAACCCCGGCATCTATTGTGGCAGCCTATAGTTTTACATTGGTACGGCTATATGCCATAGCCTCTGAAGCCATCATCTTGATGTCAACAGAAAAAATGGACGAACAACTTACAGCTGCAATGCAACAACTTGCCTGTAATGTTTTAAAGACGATAATGGTTTCCAGAGCAAAAAAGTCCTTGTCCAAAGGCAATAGTGGTATTGAATTTCTAATCGCGGCTATGGGCAGTAATGCGCCTGTTTGTAATTAACCTGGCAACAACTTTATTTATATTACATTTTTTATTGATTTGACTAAAAAAATTATCTGTTTTGGCCTCACAAGCTCTCATAATAATGGATGCAGGTGGTATGGATGAAAAAATAAACGAAGCCCTGGGAGCTATAGCATGCGATGTTTACAAAGAAATCCTTTATTCCTGCATGGGGAGAATCGGCACTGCCATAAGTACTCTTGAAAATATCAATGCAGCTTCTCCGGGGAACAGCACCATTGAAAAACTTATCGCAGGATTTTCAGTTTCATGTTCCTGAATATTAAAAGTCCAATTCTAAAATTGATGTTGAACCTAATAATGAATAAATATTAACTTTTAAATAATATAACTATGAAAACAATGATTTTTTTGATTCTATTGGTATGGGCTGTAAACCCAAATGCTAACGCCCAAACCAAACTTTCCAATGGAAAAGACGTATTGTTGGTAGTAGATAATTCCAATAAAAAATTGACGGACATTATACCTTTTGATAAAAACAATGCTAAAAACTTAGCAAGGAAATATCCAAAAAGTACCTTTTATTCCGGTAAACTATATAAGAATGGCGCAAGATCAACAAGGAATACAAAATCTTTACCGCTTAAAGGTACACGGAGTTTTAATATAGACTTACAGAATGCCCTTATTAC
>JAAEZN010000022.1:0-15066 GCA_018222835.1 Algicola sp.
CGTTATCGACTTAAAAGTTGAAAACGCTACGGTGAACGAAGTCCTCAACAAAGCACTGAATGGACTTCCGCTAGAGTATTCCATTAAAGGGAACGACATACTGATTCGCAAAAAAACAGTGAAAACAAACGCTTCGGGACAAAAAAATGTTTCTGGAATAATCAAGGACGAATACGGCAATCCCCTCACCTATGTAAGTGTCATTATAAAGGGAAGCAATATCGGAACCGTCACCGATTTTGATGGAAAGTTCAACATTGATGCAACATCATCGGACATACTGGAATTCACCTATATGGGATACGAGTCCAAAACAATTCGTGTTGGGAACAACACCTATTTCGATGTGGAACTGGTTCCTCAATTCAATGTGCTCGATGAAGTGATCGTATCTGGTGTGGCCACCGATACCGAACGGAAAAAGCTGTCCGTGAGCGTAGCAAAGCTGAACACAGACGACATCAGTAAGGTTCCCCAAGCGTCCATCTCATCCTCATTGCAGGCCAAGATTGCGGGTGTAAGTGTCACCTCTTTTAGTGGTTCGCCCGGATCTAGCCCAAACATTGTGCTTAGGGGCTCCACCAATTTGACCGGGAACAATAGTCCCATGATACTGGTGGATGGTGTAATCCTGCAAGGTTCGTTGGCCGACATCAATGTGGATGACATTGAATCCATGGAAGTCGTGAAAGGTGCTGCTGCCTCATCGCTTTATGGGTCTAGAGCTGCCAACGGTGTGATTGTAATTACTTCCAAACGTGGAAAAAAGATCGCCGATGGAAAGACCTCTATTACCGTACGAAGTGAAACAGGATTTCAGCAGGTGGCCAATTACCTCGATTTATCCAACTCACATCATTATATGTTGGCTCCGGATTGGCTCTCTACGGACACTTTTACAAAATATTATTTTGTGGACTACCCCGGCGATTACACCACTGGTTGGGATCCGCGCATTCAGGGCAACCGTGTTGAAAAAGAGGATCATTATCAAGATATGCCCTATAGGGTCAATAATGACCTTCAAAAACAAATGTTCAACAATGGACGATATTCCACCAATTATATTGGGGTCGGTCACCGTGTGAACAATACCAATCTTTACCTCTCCTTTGAAAACAATCAGAACGAAGGTACCGTAAGAGAAACAGGGGGATATAAACGAAATAGTGTACGGGCCAATATCGACCATGCCATTTCGGATAACATCAAGCTATCTGCCAGCAATAATTTCATTCGCACCTCAAATGATTTAGTCTATGGGGGAAGCTCTGCTTTTTCTTCTTTTTTTGAAGTATTGATGAGTGACCCGGACATCGATTTATTAAAGAACAATGTCGATGGCCAGCAATATAACGTTTATCCAAATCATTGGAACACTCAGTTTGCAAACCCCTTGTACGACTTGTGGAAAAAAGAACGTAAATCCAGAAAAACAAGGTTTTTGGGGTCTTATGAAATTGACTGGAAGTTTACGGATTGGCTAAGCTTCAAGGGCGCTTATGCCATAGAGTCCCAGGATTACCGAAGAACAAATTATGTCCCAAAAGGCTCCATTGTAGATCTTTTGCCCAACCTCATCGATCCCAACGACCCTGCTAGTATCGACAACGAAAATCCAATAGCGCCACAGTATTCTGATGGTGGGCTCGAAAAATACACCTCCAACATCTTTAATCAAACGGTAAGGGCCACCATAAATTTCAAGAAGACGTGGGGAGAATTGGACTTCAATGGAAAATTGAGCTATCTCTATGAGAACAATCATTTTGAGCATGTCCAAACCGAAGGTTCTGAATTTACCTTGCCAGACCTTCCTTCGCTAAATTATTTTACGCGAGACAACATCTATGCCAGCGATTCCAACACAGATATCAAAGCTCAAAATTATTTTGCCATAGCATCCTTTGTATATAAGGATAGATATATTGTTGATGGACTATATAGAAGGGACGGTTCCTCGCTTTTTGGTTCCAATGAAAGATGGCAAAACTATTATCGTGTATCGGGGGCTTACCGTCTTACAAAGGATATAGCCATTCCGGGCATACAGGAATTCAAGTTAAGGGCAGCGTACGGTACCTCAGGATTACGTCCATCCTTTTCAGCTCAGTACGAGACGTTCAATGCTAACGATGGTACCTTTACCAAAAGTACTTTGGGAAATGCCAATTTAAAACCTTCCCGATCCAATGAACTTGAACTCGGGATAGAAACTTCATTTTTGAACCGGTTCAGATTTGAGGCCACCTACTCCAATACCAAAGTGACAGATCAGTACTTACAGTCCCCATTACCATCACATGCAGGAGGTTTTCCCTATCAATGGGTAAATGCGGGTGAGTTGGAGACCAACACTTTTGAAGCTTCCCTCAACTCCACCATCTTTTCCACAGATGATTTTTCTTGGGACATCAATCTTGTTTTTGACAGGACACGTCAAAAAATCACCAAACTCGACATTCCAGAGTATAGGACCGGCCCAAGAAATGCTTTTAAGATTCGTGAAGGAGAAACGTACGGAAGCATGTATGGAGTAGATTTTGTCAGGAGTTTAGAGCAGATGCAAACCCAACTGCCTGAAGGGGATGAAATTAGTGAATACAGCATCAATCGAGATGGTCTGGTCGTGAAAACCGCTGATATTGGCACCTCCGAGGAGAAGCCTTATGTCATCCTGGATGAGACAGGTGCCGAAAAAGAATTGAAGATCGGGGATATCAACCCTGATTTCAGATTGGGACTCAACACCAACCTACGATACAAAGGATGGTCGCTCTATATGCTCTGGCAATGGAAACAGGGAGGAGATCTTTATAACGGGACCGCCCAGTATTTGGTAAGGGACAATCGACATGCCATGATCGATCAATTGCACACCACGCCCGAAAACAAGAAAACAGTGGATTACTATCAAGTTTTGTATGATGCGCAGGCACTCAACGGCTTCTGGGTGGAAGATGCCTCATTCGTGAAACTAAAGGAAGCAGCGATCTATTTCCAGATCAATAAAGAAGATTTGGGCAAAGCGGGAAATCTGTTCGATTATGTCAAAATAGGAGCCTTGGGAAGAAACCTCCTCACGTTCACCAAATATTCTGGCTATGATCCAGAAGCGGGATACGACGGTTTTCTCTTCGACAATTTCGGGTATCCAAATTTTAGAAACTATACGCTTTCCGTTGAATTCAAACTATAAGAACCATGAAAAATTCAATACAAAAAAATATACGCTTTCTTATGTTTTTCATACTACTTACGGCGTGTGAAGATTTGGAAGTGGAAAACATCAATAACCCTGATAGAGAATCCGTACTGACAGAGACGGATGGGGTAAGGGGGCTTGCTGCAGGCCTTTTCAACACCTGGTTTATCCAAGAGCAACATAATTTTGGGTCACCTGGCCCTGCCATGTGGGTCATGGCCGATTGGGGTACGGCAAACTTTGCTAATTATGGGACGCTGGATATGAGCCAAGAACCTAGGGCCTTTTTGGATAATAGTAGTTCGTATGCCTACCATCCATTTATTCGCAATTATTGGAGATATATGTACGGTGTAGTGACCACGGCCAATGATGTGGCCCTAGCCATAGATAATGGACTCGAAATCGGAGATAGGGGCAGCGAAACCATGATGGTAAAAGGAATGGCCCATTTTATGCAAGGTCTTGGCAACGGCTATATTGGTTTAGTTTTTGACAAAGGTTATCCTTCGGATGAATATACCGATTATGAGAGCATAGAGGCCTCTGGGTATATGACATCTATTGAAATGGCTATTGGCCAATTGGAAAAGGCCATAACCATATTCGACAATACCAGTTTTACTCTGCCCGATGATTGGATCAATGGAAATTCCTTTTCCAATGAAGATATGTCCAGATTGGCACATTCTTTTATCGCTCGATTATTGGTCTATGCTCCTCGAAACGAAGAGCAGAGCATCGCAGTAAGCTGGGAGAAAGTTTTATACCATGCTGAAAGAGGCATTCTAGAGGATTTTACCGTTGAGGGGGACGGAAATGGAGGCGACAGAAAATGGATGTCATGGTATAAATACTACATGGCCCGTCCAAATTGGGGAAAGGTAGATATGAGGATTGTTCATATGATGGACGAGACCATTCCTGCGAATTGGCCCGAAGACGGGGATGTGAGCGATCTTCCCCATGAGGGAAAAATCATTTCCAATGACGCTAGGGTGCTCACTGATTTTGAATACAACACATCTAATAATAGATCGGAAAGAGGAAAATATAGATGGTCCACATATCGCTATTCACGGTTGGATGGCTATATCAATGCCAATTTCTTTGCACCTGTTATAATGATGCGAAAGGCAGAGATCGACCTCTTTAAGGCAGAAGCCTTGCTCCGATTGGGACGCTTGCAGGAAGCCGCCAATACCATCAATGCGGGTACAAGGGTCCAAAGAGGAGGATTGTCCGCCATTCAACCAAATGAAACAGAGATTAGGGAAAGCATTACTTACGAAAGAGCCATAGAATTGCCCTTGACCGGTATGGGCATTCAATACTTTGATATGCGCCGAAACGGACAACTGCAGGATGGCTCCCTTTTACACTTTCCCATACCTGCACAGCAATTGGAAATCATGCAGGAGCCTTTCTACACTTTTGGAGGGATAAACCCCCAGTATGGAACCCCCAATGAAGATGTTGCCACAGATGGATGGTATAGACCATAAAAAACTAAAATAATCCAATAAAAAAACCAAAATGAAGACTCTTAAATACCTATTGTCAATAACTATCGTGGCCATAATGGCTCAAATGAATATTTCATGCTCAGAGGACAATGAACCAGTATATCCGGGAACAATTATTCAAATAGATACGGTTTTCGTAAAAGGTGTAAACATAACTTACCCCACATTTACCGGTTCCAACACCAGAGACGACAGATTTTATGCTTTCAGTGGGAGTAGTTCTGATGATTTAAGTTCTTTGTCCGGTGAAGAATGGACCTACGAAACATGGATCAAGGTGGACCCAGAAGCTTCGATTGGAGATAAAAATGCCAATGCTGGAAAGGACACCAATGGTGCATGTATCATGGAGCGGGGTCGAATTTTTGAGCTATATCTCATCGAAGATGAAAATGCCGATTTCGCCATCAAATACAATCGTCTCAACAGCGATAACGAAGCAGTGGGTACCATGCAGTCCGACCAGTCCAGTGTTAATCTAAAATTTAACGAGTGGGCTCATGTGGCTATAAGCCGTTCCGCCTCGGACAATACCTCTAAATTTTATATCAACGGTGTTTTGGTGGACTCAAGTACCGATGATTTATGGATCCAACCTGTCAACGATACTTGGCTGGACTTCAACTATATGTATCGAGGTGGTGAGGTCAATTTTTTTAAAGGCTCTTTTGATAACATAAGGGTTTCGTACACGGATCGATATCCAACAGCGTTTACCCCGAATCAATATGAGCGTTTTGCGGTGGACAGTAACACATTACTTCAAATGGATCTAGATAACAACCTCACTCCCTTTGATCCTGTCAACAACTTTGACAAAGTGGATATAAAAGGCGTGTACTCTTATTATATCCAAGTGGTCAACACAGTAACATGGACGAGCGAAGATTCTGTACTGCCTACCGGTGATTAATACATTTGTTCTCAAACACAGCTTGCGGTTAGGGGCAATTCAGTTATTCTGTTGCCCCGGTCAAGCTAACTAAAACACAGGTTACATGAGTGCCAGGGCCAAAATATTGAAATTCGTTTTATTCCTTCTTATAAACATATCCTTTGCTTACTCCCAAGATAAAGGAAATGCACAAGACACAGCATTCGCTTTTTACTCCAAGTTGATGGGAACTGAACAACAGATTAAAAATTTCTATATCCTAAATGGAGATGAAAGGGTGGAGACCTATGTTTTTAATTTTCAAAAGGGCGGGTATGTATTAGTGGAATCATCCAAAAATCAAAATCGTATCACCGCTTTTTCTGAAAAAGGCGAATATCTATTAAAGGACAAAGCTCCAATTCCATGGACAATAAGCGATACTGTTGGAAAAACCTCAATACAGTCGCAAAAAAACAGCCCTCTTTCTTCCAAAACAGGGCTCACCAATAAAAACATGTCACCTTTTCTAACCGATGTATGGGGAGGGGTGAATTGTGTCGATGATAAAGGAAATACGGTATATCCCTCCAATTATTATACTCCGGACCATGCTTCTCCAGGATGTGTGGCCATATCCATGGGACAAATAATGCATCATTACAAGTGGCCTAAAACGGGTGTCGGAAACAATACCTATTCCGACAACTATAATGGAGAACTGAGAAGACATTCAGCTTTTTTTGATGGAACCACGTATGATTGGGATAACATGCTGGATGAATACATGGGCAAGCCATCAACGGATATAGAGCAAAAAGCAGTGGGGACCTTAATGTATCACACCGGGGTCGCCCTACAAATGGACTATGAACCTTCTGGCTCTACCTCGAACATTAAGAACACTCCTTTTGTTTACAAAAACTTCTTTCGTTTTTCTGGGCATTACCAAGATGTGGATTGGCCGGAATTCTGGACGCTCCTTTACGAAAATATTCAACAGGGAAGACCTGTTCCCGTAGCTGTGGATGCCAGTCGCACAGGTGACGGCCATGTCTTTGTGGTCAATGGCTATCAAGAAGTGGATGGAGTACCGTTTTACCACCTGAATTGGGGATGGTACAACGATAACAATATAAATGGTTGGTACAATATTCAAGAGTGGACATCTGAATCACCAGGCTACAATACCATAACAGGGGCCGTCTTTGATTTACTTCCCAATCCCGAGATAACCCAAGTAGAAGAAAGCGGGGATGGAAATGAATTGACTGTAAAATGGGAGGTAGGCTCTGGGCTGCAATGGGATGCCTTTACCTTGGAACAAAGGATGGACAATGGTGCATGGGAAGAGATTGCCACGGATATAGGTACTACATCTTTTACCATCGCCAATCTACAGGGCAATGTGTATCAATTTAGGGTAAAAGCAAGGGTGAACGGACAATATTATGATGATTCTTGGTCAGAAATCATGGTTCATTCCATAAATCAAAATTATAAAGGGTACGTTTCTTTTGGAGGAAATCAATATGTCTATGCGAGGCAAACACCCGAAAACAGTCTCGATTTTTCCAACGATTATACATTTGAGGCCTGGATACGATTAAAGGAGAACAATACAGATGGCAATGTAATTTTGGACCAAGAAGATGTATTCTCATTTGATGTTGTAAATGTATCAGTTTCGGATTATGTCGTAAGGTTCAAGTCCTATTCCGGCAGCAATGAACTTTCTTCCTCTGCAGAGGGTATCACCATTCCTTTTGACACATGGGCACATATAGCAGTGTCCAATACCGAAAATATTACCCGATTGTTCATCAATGGAGTATTGGCCGATGAACATCAAGGAGGAGGTTTTGAGCTCAATGCATCCAACAATGCCCTTAACATAGCCGAAAAATATCATGGTGGATATTCCTCATGGCTTGTTGGGGATATGGACCAACTCCGTATTTCAACAACAGGAAGATATCAGAGTGGTTTTATTCCGAATAAGTACGTTCCTTTTGAGGTGGACGACCAGACTTTGGCATACTTTATTTTTCAAGATGTTCATAGGGTGCGCTTAAAGGATGAGGCCCATACTCTTAGTGTTATCATTAAAAATGAACCGGGCCAGGCAGAATGGAATTTTGAAACTTTTATTGCCCCTCCGGCAGACATGGATGGTGATGGTGTTCCCGATGACCTTGACCAATGTCCTGACACTCCAGAGGGAAGTACAGTGGATATCTATGGCTGCGATACTTTTCACTTACCCGCCAATAACTTTTCTATTAGGACAACAGGAATATCCTGCGAAGGCTCAGCCAACGGCTCCGTCAGCATTTCGGCATTGGAAATTCTTGATTACGAAGTTTCCTTCACAGGAAACGGAATGAACGAAACAGATGTTTTTTCCAAGGAAATTTCTTTTAAGGGTTTGACTTCGGGAAACTATCAAATATGTATAAATCCAACAGAATTTCCTTCCTACAGCCAATGTTTTGATATTACAATTTCCGAACCTGAATCACTGAATGTAGAGGCAAAAACCGGATTACACCAAAAGGAAGTAAAGCTGGCCCTGTCCGGTGGAAATATGTATTATATCCAATTGAATGGTACTTTGTACACAACAAGCCATAGTTCCATTGATTTACCTTTGACAAAAGGGACAAACACATTAAAAGTTTCTACTGATAAAAACTGCCAAGGGGAATATTCCGAAGTTATCAATATCGGGGGCGATATTCTTGTCTATCCCAATCCGGTTGCGAACGGTATGATTCATTTGGTAATGGACAATCTTTTGGATAAACAAGTAGAGGTAAGTCTGCTCTCGTACTCTGGAAGCCAAGTATTGTATCTAAGTGCCAAGCCAGTAAATGGCCAAGTAGATATCAATGTAAACGCTTTGGCCAAGGGAACCTATATCCTTTACGTCAAGGCGAAAAATAAGTCTTATAGCCATAAGTTCATTAAAAACTGATTACAATGCTCAAACACTTAACATTACTAATTGGCCTTTTTACCTTATTGGTTTCCTGTAGTGGAGGGCAGGGAGAAAGTGAAGTTCCCGATCCAGTCATAGAAAATCCTGAAGCCGCTACCTTGGTATTTCCATACGAGAATGAGGTCTGCCTTGAGGGCAACATCCTTTCTGAATTGGAAAGTGAGGTCACATTTGAATGGAATTCTTCTGCCCATACGGACAGCTATACTCTTCACATTAAAAATTTGATAGTTGGACAGATACAAACATTGAACACCAATGGTGTTTCCATTACTGCAAAACTCCAAAGGAATACCCCCTATTCCTGGCAGATAGAATCAAAAGCCGACGGGGTATCCGAGACAGCTTGGAGTCCCCTTTGGAAATTTTACAATGCAGGGGAGGGGACAGAAACGTATGCTCCTTTTCCGGCCGAGGCCATCAATCCCAAAACCGGGGCCAATATAGACACTTCATCCAACTTGTTGACACTGTCCTGGAATGGAAATGACCTAGATGGCGATCTGATGGAATTTGATGTTTATTTTGATATCGTGACCCCTCCTGTCCATTTTGAAAATACTGTTGCCGAGAGTTCACTAAATGTTTCCATTTCTCCTGGCAATGGTACGATTTACTATTGGAAAATTGTAAGCCGTGATACTGAAAACAATACTTCGCATTCCGAAATCTTCCAATTTAAAGTGAACTAAAACCTAAAGAATGTGCCATGGTACACCAGAATACAAGTTAAATAACCAATCCCTTACATATTATGAAAGCTAAACTATTTTTTCTTGCCCTCATTTTTATTGTTCCCTTCTGTGCACAGTCACAGATTAACAAAAATGAACTGTTTGAATACACCAATGGCTTCATTGAAATTCAACAACTGAACAAAACAACGAATCTAGAACCTGCAGAGATACGGGAACTTCGTGGCGCCAATAACACTCTTCTTGCTTATGTGGTGAGCTTGAAACCCAAAGGATTTGTTGTTTTTGCCCCTTCCAAAGACTTCTATCCTGTCATTTCTTTTTCAGATGAGTCCAATTTTCACTTTCAAGATTCACCAGATAATACACTACTTGGCTTAATAAAAGGGGACATGGAAAATAGCATGGCATCCATGAACCGAAAATCAAATAAGGAACTTAGTAAAGAAAAGCTCAAAAACCGACTGGCCTGGGAACGATTAACGACTAAAAAGACCCTGGGCAAATCTCCGGACACTTATAGTGTTAGTACGTCAAGCCTTGTTCAGCACGGAAAGATACTGTCGAGTGTATGGGGAGGTGTCAACTGTTACGATCAGGACAGTTTGCCTGTTTATGTTGGTAATTATTATACGCCCAACCACTATTCCCCCGGTTGTGTGGCCACTTCCCTCAGCATGATTCTCCACTATTACGAGTGGCCAGAAACAGGAGTGGGTTCCCATACTAACTATGATAATCAGGGGAGTTCCCAAACCAGTTGGACCGCAAATTTTGGCAATGCCCAGTATGACTATGCAAACATGTTGGACGAATACATGTACCAACCCTCTTCCTTGGCCCAACAAAAAGCAATGGGATATATTTCATTCCATACCGCCACCGCATTGGACATGGATTATGAAGCGAGTGGATCCACAAGTCATATCAACCGGATTCCGGATGCAGCCGATTCCTATTTTAGATTTTCTGGTCATTATCAAACTCCCAGTTGGGCTAGTTTTTGGGACAGATTGAGGGAAAACATCGAAAACGAACATCCCGTACCTTTGGCCATATATGCCACAAACGGATCAGGGCATGCACCGGTATGTGATGGTTACCGTTATAATGAAGGAGACCCCGAAAGTGAGTATTATTATCATTTGAACATGGGCTGGTGGGGTACCAACAATGCTTGGTACAGGCTACAGAATTCCTTCAATGCAGGAGGTTATACCAGCGTTACGGGAGCTGTCTTTGATCTTCTTCCGGATCCAGTATTCACAGAGACTACATCATCAGGTCAAAAAACCTTTACACTGAACTGGAAAACCAGTAATAAATTAAATTGGGATGCTTTTGAACTTCAAGAAAGTGTAAATGGAGGAAGCTTTACCACATTGGACAACAATATCACTTCCACCTCATATACTAGGACCGTAAGTTCTGGTGGGACATACACATACAGGGTAAGGGCGAAAACTGATGGGAATTATTATTTGAACAGTTATTCCGTAACCAAGGATGTTGAGGTCCCTTATGATATTACTTTTCTTGATTTTGATGGAAATGATTCCTTTTTTGTCTATGACAATTCCAACAATGACTTTGATGTTTCCAGCACATATACAATTGAAACTTGGGTGAAAGTAGATAGCAAGACCAGTAATACTTATCCGGTAATTATGGATAGAAAAACGGTTTTTTCCCTCTTTTTAATAGACGATACTAATGGGGATTATGCCATTAAATTTGCGGCAAGGGATGCTTCGGGCAATATTATTGCCAGTGTACAGTCCGATGCCTCTTCTGTGAACCTCACTTTTGATGAATGGGTCCATGTGGCGGTTACTAGAAGCGGCAATACGACCAAGCTATATTTGAACGGACAATTGACCGATACCTCTAACGATTCGGACTTTGTCCTGACCGCATCAACAAATGCCTTGAACATTGGAGCTAGGTATTGGAATGGATACGAACGATATATTGATGGGAAAATAGACAAAATTAGGATTTCCGATATTGAACGGTTCAACACTAATTTTACACCAGATATTTTAGAAACCTATGTGGCCGACGCAAATACGAGAATATTGCTCGCCATGGATGAGGGAGCAGGGACAGATTTAACAGATGATGCAGGGAATTTCAATACCATAACATTGCGAAGCTCACCTAACCAACCCAATTGGATGTTCGAGGATTTTAACCAAATTGCTAGCAAACAGGCACTAACCATTAATGATGCCTCTCCATTGAAATTGCCTGAAAATGAAGATGTTTCAATGTCGATGGTGCAATACCCGAATCCTACTCAAAACCAAATCACATATGTGATAGAGTCAGCTGTTGAACAAGAAAGTGAAATCGTAATTTATAATAATTCCGGAAGTATTGTGAAACATCAAAAACACAGTCTTATTTCTGGACATAATTCATTGGACATCGATGTTTCATCATTGAGTATAGGGATTTATTTTACGCAAATTCAAACCATCGATAAAGTTTATAAATCAACCTTTGTAAAAAAATGATAAATTCTATATGATATGAGATAAGGGATATTTTATAATAGAAGACCTTTTTTGTCTAAAAAATTGAATGTTTCGCTATATTTCAGAAAAATCCTGGAATTTTGCTTATGGGTTGTTTTATGCATATTACAGCTATAAGCTTTAAAGCCCCGTATTGGTGTTGAAACTTATCATTGACTTTATTCTGATCGTAGGTATTGTTCTGAGTATCATTACGCTTTTAAAGTTATATAAGACCGAGAATAATCAGTTGCCCAAAAAGATACTGATGGTATTTTGGTTTTTTATCGGTATTACCATTCTTCATTTTTATGGCTTGCTCCACAAATTGGATTTATTATTTATTCCTACATATGTTTTTGAGAATGGTTCACGATTCGTATTGGCCGTTTTAATATACCTTTATGTAAAATCGCTTTTTGAGAACGACAAAGGTTTTTTGATCAGACATTTTGCCCACTTTGTCCCGTTTCTTTTTTACCTATTGGGATATACGATTCCTTCCGTGATCAATTATATCAACAACGATGATATTTTCTCCTATATACAAACTATAGATGAACATATCAATTTAGCTTTGATAAAAGATAGTTACGGTATTGCTTATTTAGTATTGTCGTTACGGATTTTTAATGCTTATGAACCTAGGTTGAAAGGGTTTTATTCAAGTTTTAAGGAAAAGGATTTTGTATGGGTCAAGAAATTTATACTATTGTTTTTGATAGCTGTTTGTATTGATTTGGTTATCACCATTTCAGAAATATCATTCGGGTACCATGCTAATTGGGATGCTTTTATAACACTGTTTTTTGTTATAGCCGCTATTGGTTATTTGGGATATTTTGGACTGTCGCAAAACACTCTCCCCATAACTACATCAAATTTGGACCATACAGTATGGGCAAATGGCAATTCTGATCAAGAAATAAGAGAAGTAGCAGAAAATGCCTTACTATTGGAAAGGCTCTTTAAGGAAGATAAAGTTCATCTGCAACCTGATTTGACTTTAAACGACCTTGCTCAAAAATTGCAGATCAGTAGTAGGGAATTATCCACTTTTTTAAACGAAGGTTTACAAACAAATTTTTATGAAAAAGTAAACCATCACCGAGTGGAAGAAGCTAAAAATATATTGGTTACAGATAAAGTGTTGCAATATAAAATTGCAGCTATTGGTGAATTATGTGGGTTTAATTCGAAAAGTAGTTTTTATCGCATTTTTAAAAATTCCACAGGTTATTCCCCTTCTGCCTATAGGCGTATGTTTGCGAAAAAGTAGTCCCATTGCATGCAGTGAGACCTCTAAAATGGAGGCAAGTGCACTTTATACCTAGATATTTGCCTTATACATACAATCAAAAAACATAATTCATGAAAAATTTTTATCTACTTCTTTTAGTTGCTGTTTTTAGTTCTTTCACAGAGAACAAACCCTTGGGGCCAATTCAAGAACCACCTTTTAAAGAGGAAGTGTATGCAATCAAAAATGTAAACATCATTACAATGGCCCGGGATCATGAGATTATAGAAAATGCTACTATAGTTATCAAGGGCACAAAAATATTAACCATTAACCAGCCCATACCCAACAATGCCATTGTTATAGATGCAAAGGGGAAATGGCTCATCCCTGGACTAATTGATATGCATGTTCATAACCTAGCGGACGGTCCATACGTATCCTATCCAACAAGAGGTCCGGCCATACACTTTGATACTCAAAATTTTATGTCCCTATATGTGGCAAATGGGGTTACAACCGTATTTGAATTAAGTGCAAGAGCCGAGCATATTGGGCAGAGGAACGAAATTATTAGAGGTGATGTTATTGGTCCAAGAATTGCTTTGGCGAGTTTAATTGATGGCGATAACGCAAATATGACTGCTAAAACCCCATCAGATGGAAGGCAGACGGTAAGACTTGCCAAGGGAGAGGGCTATGAGTTTATAAAAGTTTACTCGCAATTGGATAAGGAAACGTACAAAGCAATTATAGATGAGGCCCAAAGACAGCAAATAAAAGTCGTAGGGCACATACCAAATGCTTTTAAAGGTACTACCGAAGAAGCTTTTGTGCCACACTTTGGCCTTGTTGCTCACGCTGAAGAGTTTTCCAATCAAACGGATACTTATACGGATCAGGAGGCAGAAAGGTTTGCAAAAATGAGTAAGGCCAATGGAACTTGGCTAATACCTAACTTATCCAACTTAGTGTACATTGCAAAACAAGCGCGTTCCTTGGATAGCGTTCGTAACCTTGAAAGCTTTAAGTATGTTCACCCCTTAATGCAGAGCAAATGGATAACGGCCAACCAATATAATAAGGGCAGTAACCCTAAACGCATTTCTTATTTTGATACACTTGTTGATTTTCATACTAAGATTGTTAGGGCCTTTAAAAAAGAAGGAGTTCCCATGTTGGCCGGAACGGATGCGGGTACCTCAGGAATAGTTTGGGGTTTTTCACTGCACAGTGAATTAAAGCTTTTAACGGATGCCGGTCTAACAAATAAGGAAGCTTTGGCCTCAGCAACTCGATTGGGGGCGGAGTGGCTCCAAATAGATGATAAAGTAGGGACAATTGAAATTGGGAAACTGGCAGATATGGTTTTATTGGACGCAAACCCTCTGAATGATATTGATAATACGCGAAAAATTTCAGGTGTTTTTGTAAATGGCAAGTGGTTAGATAAAAATACAATTGATGAGATGCTTTCTGAAATAGAGAAATGGAACAAAATCCATCAAGAAAATTATAACTGGAAAGAGCTCTTGAGCAATCTAAAAAATCGATAAAAGCTTTTTTGAAAACCAGTGAAGGCGAATAGATTTCCGTTATGCGCAAAGAATACCTTGCAGAATCACTGCTAGTTTAATCAAAAAAATCTTTGATTGATTTTATAGCTATATAGAAAAGTTGAAAATGCTTTAAGAAAAGGTGGGTTTTTAACTAACTCTCAGTATCCGCTTTTAAAATTTTATTGTAAAGCCTTATACGTCTTACTGATGTACAGGGCTTTTTTGTTGCTAATAACCTATCCTCGTCTTAGTTCTGAGCAAATCCAAATCTGTTAAAGGCGCCCTTATAAGTGCTCACTTTATTGATAATATCATTTTTATGTAATTTAATTAGAGGTTGACCCGAATAAAGAAAGATGGAATTTTTTTAGGTGAATAAGTATGGTCTATCCGAATTCGATTGTATTAATGGTCTTTTGAATATAACAGCATTCAACAATTAAAGAT